>JAGVTM010000421.1 GCA_019136785.1 Chloroflexota bacterium
CTCGCCCTCTCTGAAAGCCCCCTTCCCCCTTCAGGGGGAAGGGGGTTGGGGGATGGGGGTCTGCCCTTACGCCCAAAATAACCGGCGTTTTGGCTGCTCCTTGCCCGGCCGCGCCAGCGTTACATCATACTTTCCATGATCTCCGACAGGGCAGCGGCAGGCGGACGCAGTTGTTCGTCAGTCAGATGGGATAACACTTGTTGCTCCAGCCCGTTCACTTCCGCAAATGAAGGACGGTCGCCGTTGAAATAAATCAAACCCGTGATAAATTCTCGCTTTTGCTCAGCCTGATACAACCGAGACAGCGCCTCAATCCGGTTAGTGGGATCATACTCAGCTTCCAGCTTGTGCAGCCTGATAACCGAACCATCATGCAGAGCAATCTCCTTGCTTTCGCCCGGCGCGTAATCCTCAATGATGATCTCTTCTTGTTTGGGCACAAAATCCAGCTCGTGCAGTTGGATTTCGTGCTCTTTGCCGTAGCTGTAACTCTTGGTAGATTCATCATGGTTGTTGAAAGTGACGCACGGGCTGATAATGTCCAGCACCGCCGTACCCCGATGGTTTAGGGCGGCGCTGAGCAGGGCGCGCACCTGTTTGGGATCGCCGGAGAAGGAGCGAGCCACAAAGCCACAGCCTGCCTGAATAGCTTCGGCGCACAGATCCATGGGGGGGAAGTAATTTGTGCCGGCATATTTCAGCTTCTGCCCCTCATCGGCGGTGGCTGAAAACTGCCCTTTGGTCAGACCGTAGACGCCGTTGTTTTCCACGATGTACACCATGCGCACGTTACGGCGGCACAGGTGCTTAAACTGCCCCATGCCAATGCTGCCCGTATCCCCATCGCCGCTGACGCCGATGCCCCGCAGCGTGTGGTTTCCCATCAGCGCCCCGCTGGCAACCGAGGGCATACGCCCGTGCAGCGCATTGAAGCCATGCGACATGCCCAGGAAGTAGGCGGGCGATTTGCTGGAGCAGCCGATCCCGCTCAACTTGATGATCTCATTGGGCCGGATATTCAGCTCGTAGGCGACAGATATGATCTGGCTGGAGATAGAATCATGGCCGCAGCCAGCGCACAGAGTAGAGGGTCGCCCCTTGTAATCAGCCTGGGTCAGCCCCAGTGAATT
Organism: Chloroflexota bacterium; assembly: GCA_019136785.1. GTDB lineage: Bacteria > Chloroflexota > Anaerolineae > Promineifilales > Promineifilaceae > JAGVTM01. The sequence goes on from JAGVTM010000421.1 coordinate 1,131, forward strand.
GGTCTTGGCGGTGCGTTGTGTTTGCGTAGCCATCGTTATTGCTCCTTTGCCTGCAAGGCTTCCACGACCCAGCGCGCGGTTAGCGGCATTCCGTCCAGGTGGGCCAGGGAGATCAGTTTGGTGGCTTGATCGGGCAGTTCGGCAGAAAGGATAATGTGCATTTGCCCATCCCGATTCAGTTCGACCACATAGACGCGATCATGCTCAGCCACAAACTGGCGCACGTCGTCGTTAATAGGCAGCGCCTGCAGCCGCATGAAGCTGGTTTTAACCCCTGTCGCCGCCAGGCGAGCGCGGGCTTCTTCAATGGCGTAAAGCGTGGTGCCATAGCCAATGATGCCAATGCTGGCCCCGTCTACCTTATCTACCAGCGGCGGCGGTACTAACTGCCGCGCTGTTTCAAATTTGCGGGCAATGCGCGCCATATTCTGCTCCCAATGTTCCGGGCGTTCGCTGTAGCTGGCAGCGTCAGTGTGGCCCGTGCCGCGCGTAAAGTAGGCGGCTAATGGGTGTTCGTTGCCGGGTAAGGTGCGGTAGGCGATGCCGTCGCCGTCAATGTCCCGATAGCGGGCAAACCCTTTGGCCGCTACATCTTCCGCGCTTAACACCTTCCCCCGTTTGATGGGCGTGGTCGGATAGTGGAATGGCTCCGACATCCAGTTGTTCATCCCCAGGTCCAGGTCGCTCAAAACCAGCACCAGCGTTTGCAGTTCATCCGCCAGATCCAGAGCAATAGAACCAAAGTCGAAGCACTCGCTGACGCTGGCGGGGAACAGCAGCACGTTTTTGGTGTCGCCGTGGCCCAGGTAATAGGAGAACAAGACGTCTCCCTGGCTGGTGCGGGTGGGCAGCCCTGTGCTGGGCCCCACGCGCTGGATGTCCCAGATGACGGCGGGGATTTCCGCAAAATAAGCCAGGCCGGCAAATTCAGCCATCAGGGAGACGCCGGGCCCAGAAGTTGCCGTCATCGCCCGCGCTCCGGCCCAACCGGCGCCTACCACCATGCCAATCGCCGACAGTTCGTCTTCGGCTTGAATGACCACAAAATTATTCGCGCCCGTTTCCGCGTCGCGGCGGTAGCGCGGCAGATAATCATTCAGGCTGTCTACCAGGCTGGTGGAAGGTGTGATGGGGTACCAGGCGACCAGGGAAACGCCGCCAAAGACAGAGCCGAGAGCAGCCGCTTCATTGCCCGTAATCAAGATTTGTCCGGCGGTGGCGTCCATAGGCTCGACGCGGTAGGGGTCTGCTTTCTGGATGTTTTCGGCGGTCCAGTCATAAGCCAGACGCACGATCTCCATGTTGCTGTCTACCAGCCTGGCGCGCTTGTTGAAGAGGTAATTCAGCGTTTCTTCAATAGATTCCAGGCTGATGCCCAGCAAAAAGGAAACTGCGCCCACGTAGACCATGTTCGCCATGTAGTCGCGCAGACGGCCCTTGACGCCTGCGGTGCGCAGGAACGTGTTGACAGGAATGGCGTACAGGGTGACGTCATCCCGCTGCGGTGGATTGCGCCAATCGGCGTTGTAGATGCACACGCCGCCTGCCGGCAATTCCTTTATGTCCTGATCTGCCGTTACTTCGTTAAAAGCCACCAGAATTTCACAGGTGTGTCGCCGCGCTATATATCCTTCATGGCTGACGCGAATCTGGTACCAGGTGGGCAGCCCCTGGATGTTCGATGGGAAGATGTTCTTCCCATTGACGGGAATGCCCATTTTGAACAGGGTGCGCAGCAGTGTGAGATTAGACGTCTGGCTGCCTGTGCCGTTAGCCGTAGCCACGTTAATGGAAAAATCATTGATAATGGGCGGCCTGTCTGCCGCCGTCATGAGCTGCTCAGATGGCGCTGCCAGCGCTTCCATAATGACGTTACTCCTTTCAGGACGCTGCTGCCCAATGAGGATAACAGCGTGGGTGATTGTCGCTGGCGGCGGCTCTGGCGGCGCGTATTGGCCGCCCGCCGTTGCCGGCGCTGCCAACCAGTGACCTGGTATTTACAATGGATTGTGTCCGTTTTGCTTTTGTAACTATTCACCGCAAAGACGCCAAGAACGCAAAGATAAAGAGAAGAACTTTGCGGTCGCCGCCTCCTTTACGGCTAAATCCCAGAGGGGGTGTATAGTTACATGCTTTTAATGATAGAGAATGGCAGGCAGGGTGTCCGCGCGATATCTCATTTACTGGCCGCCGTTTGCCGGCAGCGACAGGGTAGGCAGCAGCTTGAAATGGGCTGTCAAAATCCGCAGCCCTTCGTCAAAATCATTGCGACACAGAGCCTCCACGATTTGTTCGTGGTGTTTCCAGACTTGCAGCCAGTAGGCGTAATCAGCCAGGCGCGTCAGTTCGCTGGCTTCATAAGCTTCCCAATAGGCGTTCAGGATGCCCTGCACAAATGGGTTGTCCAGGTGGGCGAAGATGGTCAGATGCAGTTCGCGGTGTTCCTGGTTAGGCACGTGCACCGGGTCGCCCTTGAGTTTGCTCCAGGCGCGGGCAACGATCGTCCGCAGCCGTTCTTTATCGGCTGACGTTAGCTGTGTGACTGCCTGGAACCACAGGCTGGCTTCCAACGTCTGGCGCAGTTCGCTGAATTGCAGAAAGCTGGCTTCGCCCGTGGCCATGCTGTATAGGAGACTGGGGAGGACTGCCGGCATGAAGTCAAACGGTTCGCGCTTCATGCCCACGCGCGGGCGAATGGAGATAAAACCTAGATGGCGCGCCAGTTCCAACTGCTCTCGCAGCTTGCCCACGCTAACGCCCAATTCCGCCCCTATGTCCGCCAGCGTGGGCAGGGTCTGACCGTTGGTAGCCGGATGTTCGGCCAGGTATCGCAAAAAGTCTGGTTTCAGTTTAGCCAACTGCATGGGTCTGGTTTCATTTGTGCAATAAATTCGATTTATCCGAGTAGATTGTAGTATAGCAGATTTTCCATAAGAAGCAATGGGAATCCCGCAGCAATTCTCGTTTTCCTTCCTCACCCTCTCCGAACGGTATCACCCCATTAAATCGTGGTACTCTCTTCAATCACATATCGGTTCCATAAAACAGGCAAAAAGGCAGCGGCGCCGGGCAATTTTGGGCGCAGACGCGCCCAAAATTGCCCACCACGATTAAGTGCAGCGCTACCCTCCGAAAGCCACCTGCCCGGTTTGTCCTGGCTAATAATAGCGCGTATGCTGCGCCAGAGGGTGGCGGGTCTTGCTGCGCGTTTCGGCGGGATAACCCAGCGTGATCAAACCCTGCGGCTGCCACGCTGCCGGCAGTTCCAACGCCTGCCGCACCACATCCGGGCAAAAGAGCGGGGCGCACATCCAACACGCCCCCAACCCCAGCGCGTGCGCCGCCAGCAGCAAATTTTGCCCGGCCATGGCCGTACTTTGCACCGCCATCACCCACTCATTTTGCTGGCGCGCCGCATCAGGGTACACATCCATATCTTCCAGACTGAGGCACAACAGGATGAGAACGGGCGCGCTCGTGATGCGTTGGTAGGAACGGCTGGCGTCTTGTTCGATAACGGCGGCAGGCGCGCCATCAGCCGCCAGATCAGCCCGCAAGCGCGCGCCCATCGCCGCCGCCAGCCTGTGTTTGACGGCTTCCGTTTGAATCACGGCAAAACGCCACGGCTGGCGGTTGTGCGCCGAAGGCGCCCAAATAGCCGCAGTCAGAAGCTGCTCAATCAGACTGGCCGGCACAGCTTGCGGCGCATAGCGGCGAATAGAACGGCGGCTGCCAAAGCCATACAGGGGATCATGGTCGGGTGTCATAGCCGTAACCTGGGGAGATAGGGCGCCGCCTGGATGCCTTCCATCACAAAAGGATGTGGGTCAGGTTGGAGTTTCCCCCATCTTCTGATACATTTTTGCCTTTGAGCAACTGGCACGTTTTTAATGAAAATCAGTGGCATATTATTGC
>JAGVTM010000016.1 GCA_019136785.1 Chloroflexota bacterium
ACGTCCACCGCGCCATCAGGCAGCATCCGCCCAAACAGCGTTATTTTCACCAGGGCGTACAGCAGGGAGTTTCCCTCCAACAGATAGCCGCCGCTGGCGTTGATAGGCCCAACAGGCGACATCTGCAAGCCAATGATGAGCAGTGGCAGCGCGAAAACCATGCCCGCCAGCGGGCCCGCCGCGCCAATGTCCAACAAAGCCCGCCGGTTGGTTACAGGCGCTTTTAGTTGGATAAACGCGCCCAGTGTGCCAATGAGCGAAAAAGGCATGGGAATAAAATAGGGCAGCGTCACCGACACGCCATGATGGCGGGCGGCAAAATAATGCCCCAGCTCGTGCGCTCCCAGAATGAGCATAATGCTCAGACTAAAAGGCCATCCCAACCAGATCTCACGCCACAAATTCTCCCCTGTAAACGCGGGATCGCTGGTCGCGCCTACGTACAGGGTGGACAGGATGGTGACTAACAGCAGCAGCAGGTTAATCCACGGGTTAGAGGCAGGCGGATTGAACACCACAGACATGGCAATCAACACCGGTTCGCCTTCTTCTTCGCGCAGCAGGGGGGTGAACCCGTGCGCTTCAAAACGGCGGCGCACTTCGCTGAAACTGCCGGCAGGATCGCGCAAAAAGCGACCGCGAAACCGCACATAACCTGGAAGGGGTGAGCCAATCGTCATATCGTCAATTCGATACAGGTCAGCAATAGCCTGCCGCAAAGCGGCCACTTGCTCCAGAGTAATGGCATTTTGAATGGGCCCTAGCATAAAGGTAATGTCCTGTAATGTTTCTGGCAGATGCCTGCCGCTCTGAGTAAGCTACTGCGCTGACTTGTCTCTTTCGACTTCAACGTCATCCTCCGCCCCATTCTCCTCATCCCCCCAACTGATGATCCAGATGCAGGCGCCAGCCACCAACACGGTGATCACGATCAGCCAGAACCATTGGCTGGCTTGCAGCCCGACGTCGCGCGCTTCAAAAATCAGGATCGCCACCATTCCCAGAGCCAGGGCAAACCAGGCTGTCAGGTTTGGATGGTTCATGATCCATTGTTTCAGTGAGGTCATGGATAATCCTTGCTGTCAGAATCAGGAAATGCGGACGTTGCGCAGCACTTTCACCAGCAGTTGGGTGTTTTCTGGCTGCGATTCATCGGCAGCCGTGCGCCAGACTCGCGGCAGTTGCGATTTCTGGCGGGCTTCAAAACCCATAGCGGCAAACATCTGCCGCACAGGTTCAGGCGCATCCTGTGGCGGAAAAGCCAGGATAGCTTCACAAATCAACTCCTGGGCCGTCCGCTCAATTTCCACCATGACGGCGGGCGTCGTCACATTGAGCGCGGATAGGGGATGGATATAGATTTGCTCAATGCGCGCTACCCCGCTGTCTGCCGCCCAGCCAATGACGGTGGTGATTTCCGCGCCTTCCTGCCCAATCAGGTAGCTGCGCTCCGCCATAGACATGAGCAGCTCAGCCCGCTTCGTTTTGACGCGCCCTTCGCTGGTTTTATGAATAAGCAACAAAACGGCAGGCACATCCGATGGCCGCGCTCGCCGCACGGTCACCCTGGAGCCGTCTGCCTCCAGTACGGGCGCTGGCGTGGCTTTTTCTACCGCTTTCTTAACCGCCGTTGGCGCCGGCGGCGCTTTAGGCTGGCCCGCAGTGGGCACGGCAGCGGGCGCGCCTGTCGCCGCCGGCTGCCGCAAAAGCTGCGCCCAGGCTGCTTCAAATTGCAGCCGTGTGTCCGCCATGTCGCCGTCAGTGTTGATCACTACGTTAGCCCGCGCCACTTTCTCTGCTGCTGGTGGTTGGGCATTGACGCGCATGGCTGCCGTCTGGTCATCCATGCCGCGACAAATCATTAACCGCTCAAGTTGGCGCACAGGCGAGCAAGCCGTTACCCAGACGGCGTTGCACTCATTGACCAGCGGCCCCTCTAGCAATTTGATGGCTTCAATAAAGACCACTTTGGCCCGGCTTTCGTTCACCCGCTGGATGATCTCTGTGCGCACCGCCGGATGCAGCATCATTTCCAGGTCGCGCAGCGCCGCCGCGTCGCTGAACACAATAGCCGCCAGCGCCGCGCGGTCAATCTGACCATCTGGTTTGCGCACCTGCGGCCCGAAGGCTACGGCAATGGCTGCCTGAACAGTGGGGTCGTGCTCCAGAATCTCATGCACAATTTTGTCCGCATCCAGCGTCAGCGCTCCATTCTCGGCAGCCATGCGCAGCACGGAGGATTTGCCCGTGGCAATGTTGCCCGTAAGACCGATGACAATTTTGTCGGGCCAGCGGGGCGCCTGTCCCCGGTTGTTACTGCTCATGGACAAAATCCTCCCATTCTTGCATCAGATGTTCTAACCTGTGCTGCGTTTTGCTATATTCTATGCTCAGGTTTTGTATCTTGTCAAAATCCTGGGCCACGCCGGCTGCTTGCAGCGCATTGACCAGATGGGCTGCTTGACCTTCCAGGGTCGTAATTTGCCCTTCCAGTTCCGCCAGCGCCTTTTCTCGCTGCTGACGCGTATTCTTGCTCATCCCCTGTGCAGATCGTTCGGCGTGCGCCACCTGCGCCTGGGCGGCGGCGCGCGCCGCCGCGCGGGCAGCTTCATTGGTTGCCTCCCGCTGCGCCACAAATTCCTCATAAGGCCCTTTGAAAACCTGCAAATAGCCATCAGCCAGGTTCCAGATCTGCGTTGCCAACCGGTTTACCAGGTAACGGTCGTGCGACACCATCAGGATGGTGCCATCAAAATTTTCCAGCACCTCTTGCAGCACTTCCTGAGCGGGAATATCCAGGTGATTGGTGGGCTCGTCTAGCAGCAGGAAGTTAGCCCCTTGCAGCGCCAGCACTGCCAGCGCCAGCCGTCCGCGTTCGCCGCCGCTGAGCATGCCCACCAGCTTGTACACATCCTCGCCGCGCAGCAAGTAGCGAGCCAGATGATTGCGGGCTTCGCTCAACAGCATGGGATGGTGACGTATCAGTTCATCTATGACGGTGTTTTCCGCATCCAGTCCCTCGTGAGCCTGAGCGAAATACCCTACTTTCAGGCTGGCGCCCAGCCGGATTTGCCCGGACAGCGCCGGCAGTTCCCCTAGAATGGTACGCAGCAGGGTGGTCTTGCCTGTGCCATTGGGACCAATCAAGGCTGCCACTTCCTGTCGCCGCAGCTCAATGTCTTCCGCTCGAAACAGCAAATTCCCTGGATAACCGATAGTCAGCCCTTCGGAGCGCAGCACCAGTTCACCGCTGCGCTGCGTCGTTGTCAGCCGCAGGTGCAATTGGGGGGGGCGATTTTGGGGCAGCGGCAGCGTGCGCAGCGCCTCTGCGGCTTCAGCCACGCCCCATTCGCCAGACGTGATCTCCAGATGCTGCAGCGTTTGCGACCAGTTCTTGTCTTGCACTGCCGGCAACCCACCCGCATGATACGCCTTCAACTCGCGCGTGATCCGTTTCAGTTTGCCCTGCGCCTGTAAAGTGTTTTGGCCGGCAATATTCCGCCGGATGTAATCCAGTTCCTTTTCCATACGCTCTTGGAATGCAGAGTGCTCTTTCTGCCGCCGCTCCCAGCGCTCCTGGCGCTGTTGCACGTAATGGCTGTAATTGCCGCGGTACACTTCTATGCCAGAGCGGCTCATTTCCCAGATGCGATTGACCACGTTGTCCAAAAAGTAACGGTCGTGGCTGACCACCAGCAGCGCCCCCGGCCATGCTTTTAAGGCGCTTTCCAGCCATTCCACCGCCTCAATGTCCAGGTGGTTAGTTGGCTCATCCAGGATAAGCAAATCTGGCTGTTCCAGCAGCAGCCGCGCCAGCAGCGCCCGCGTCTTTTGCCCGCCGCTGAGATGGGACAGCGGCAGGTGACGGTTCTCCCCCTCAAAGCCCAGTCCCGTCAACGTTTGCTTGATGCGCACTTCATATGTATAGCCGCCCGCCTGCTCAAAGCGTTCCAGCGCTGCTCCGTAGAGGCTAAACATCTCCTCGGAGTCATCCCCGTTGGCTATGGTTCTTTCCATTTGCCGCAGCTTTTCTTCTTGCTCCCGCAGCCCGGCAAAGATCGTGAGCATTTCTTCGTAGACCGTGTGCATTTGCCCCACAAAGGCGCTGGCGGATTCCTGAGGTAGATAACCCAGGCGGCAGTTTCGGGCGCGTTGGATGCTGCCGCCGCCGGGCGCAGCCAGTCCCGCCAGGATCAGCAGCAGGCTGGTCTTGCCAATACCGTTTGGGCCCACAAGCCCAATCTTGCCATCGTTGGGAACGCTGGCAGAGATGTTGGCAAAGATATCTACCGCGCCAAAGGATTGGCTAAGATTCGATGCATGCAGAATTGCCATAAAGTGTGATTATACCGCAGCGGGTCAAAAAAAAGACCCGGCAAGTTCAAACCTGTCGGGTCTTGCGCCTAAGCTGTGTGTCTGGTTGGACGGGCAGAAGCTGCCTCAGCCAGAAAATACCTGGTCAGAATCAATTTAGATACTGGCGCAGGTGTCCGGCAAAGTTGGGGTGGCGCAGCTTGCGCAGCGCTTCCTTCTCCAACTGGCGGATGCGCTCGCGGGAAAGGCCAAACATCTCGCCTACTTCTTTGAGGGTGCGGGATTCGCCGTCCTGCAAGCCGTAGCGCAGCCGTAAAATTCGCGCTTCCCGCGGCGTTAACTGGTCCAGAATTTCGCCGATTTCTTCGGTTAACATATTCTGAGCCACAGTTTCCGCCGGCGGCGGCGCTTCCACGTCTTCAATGAAGTCGCCCAGTTCGGCATCAGATTCATCGCCCACTGGACGTTCCAGGTGTACTGGCTGGCGGCTGGTGCGCAGCATCCAGCGCACGCGGTCTGCCGGTAGTTCCATATACTCGGCAATCTCTTCTGCTGTTGGCTGGCGACCGTACTCTTGCTCTAATTCCTGCGCCACCTGATACAGCTTGCTAATCCGTCCTCCCAGGTGAGCGGGAATGCGTATGGTGCGACCATGATTGGCCAGGGCGCGGGTGACAGCCTGGCGAATCCACCAG
>JAGVTM010000643.1 GCA_019136785.1 Chloroflexota bacterium
ATGGCGACATAGCCAATCCCAACAGCACGGCAGAAGTTGTACAGGGTATTGCCGCCCTGGGTCTGCACCCATTTGACCCGACCTGGAGCCTGGTGGTTGACGGGCGGCTGCGCAACGCCGCCGATGCGGTTATGGGCATGCAGGCGGCCAGCGGCTGCTGGCTGGATTACCTGAGCGTGGATGATGACCCATTTGCGACGACGGACGCCATTCTGCTGCTGACAACCCAGGCGTGGCCCTATCCTGACCTGTATTTGCCCACTGTGCACCATGAATCCGAAGATTAAGCATTTCCTGTTGCTGGCTTTGTTTACGCTGTTGGCAGCGCCGCTGGTGGCGCTGCCGCCGCGGCTGTGGGCGCAGTCGCCCAATCAGGCCGCGCTAGTCATTCGTTATGGGGATGGTCAGGTGGCAACGCATTGCGTGACCTTCACTGAGCCGCAAATCACGGGGTACGACGTGTTGGTGCGCGCGGGCCTGGATGTGACCATTGACGCCGGCGGCATGGGGGCGGCGGTGTGCGCTATTCAAGGGACAGGCTGCCCGGCAACAAACTGCTTTTGCCAATGCCAGGGCGCAGAGTGCCAGTATTGGTCTTACTGGCATCAAGTGGATGGAATCTGGCAATACTCGCCGGGGGGGGCCAGCATTTACCCGGTGACCCATGGAGCCATAGAAGGCTGGTCGTGGGGGCCCGGCTCGGTGACGGAGGCGATTGCGCCGCCGGCGGTTTCCTTTGACGCGGTTTGTAACGCGCCAGCGGCGACGGCGACTGCTGCGCCGCCCACCCCGACTCTGCTCCCGCCAACACCTACGCCGTCTCCGCAGGTTAACTTTTGGGCGGAAGCGGCATTGGTGAATGCCGGCAGTTGCACCGTGCTGCACTGGCAGGTGGATTACGTCACGGCCGCCTACCTGGATGGCGCCGGCGTGGAAGGTGTGGGCGCGCGCCAGATATGCCCGGCGCAAACGCAGACGTACACCCTGCGCGTCACGCACCCTGGCGGCGAACTGCAGCGGCAGGTAAGCATAGCAGTGCAGCCGCTGCCCACAGCCACCCTGCCGGCAGCTACCGCCACGCCTGCGCCGCCTCTGCCCACTAGCTCATCCACCCGTCTGCCGGCAGCGACGGCGTCCCCGGCAACGGCGACCGCTGCGGCGGCTACGGCAGTTGTTCCTTCCCCAATAGTTGCAACTACTGGGCCATTCGCCTCCTCACCATTGCCCCCGACTGTCGCTCCCACGGCGGTTATCGCCTTTGCTATTTCCACCGCCACGACCGCCGTCACGGCCCCGACTGCTGTGGTCACGGTCAGCGCAGTTGCGGCGCTGTCGCCTGTGCCATTGCCTACGCCGCTGCCGGCCGCAGCGCCATCACCAGCCGCCGCCGCGGCGACTGCCGGCAGTTGGCTGAACTATGCCATCTTTGGCTTGATCTGCCTGGGGCTGGGCGGGGCGCTGGCGCTGCGCTCACGGCGGAGGGTTAGCTAATGCAGCGCCTGGCGCAGCCTGTTCTTTCTTTTTTGCTCTATGGGCTGAGCGGCGTCATTGGCCTGGTGGCTTTCACTTACCCTTTCTTCCTGGACGCCGCCCAACTTGCCGCCGCCGCCGGCGCCCGGCAGTCCGCGCCGTTGCTGACGATGTTGCTGCTAACAGTCTGCCTGTTGATCCTGCTGATAGAAATGCAGGGCCAGGCGGTCAGCGCCAAGGTTGTGGCCGCATTGGGCGTGTTGGTGGCGGTAACGGCGGCGCTGCGCTTCCTGGAAGCGGCGGTGCCTGGGCCGGGCGGGTTCTCGCCCATCTTTGCCCCCATTATTCTGGCGGGCTTTGTTTTTGGCGCCCGTTTTGGCTTCTTGATGGGCGCATTGACCCTGCTCGTCTCTGCCTTGATTACCGGGGGCGTGGGCCCGTGGCTGCCATACCAGATGTTTGCCGCCGGCTGGGTGGGGTTAACGGCGGGCTGGCTGCCGCCGCTGCGCCGGCCACTCCTCTTGTTATCGTTTTTCGGGTTTGCCTGGGGGCTGCTGTTTGGCTTGCTGATGAACCTGTATTTCTGGCCCTTCACGGTTCCCGTTGTCGGCAGCGCCGCTGCCGGCGATAGCGCTGTCTGGCAGCCCGGCCTGACTTTGACGGCGGGGGCGGCTCGTTACCTGGCGTTCTACGCCAGCACTTCCCTGTTGTGGGACCTGATCCGCGCCGTGGGGAATGTGGTTTTGCTGCTGGCGTTGGGAATGCCGGCAGTGCGCGCCCTGGTGCGCTTCCGTGACCGGTTTCAGTTTCAGTTGGTGACCGGTTGATGGACGGCGGCAGGCTGGTTATAGATGAAGCGCCTGGGGGAGGCGACAGCCGCGCCTGGCTGGCGTGGGCGCTGGCGGCGGCGGCGGCGACCATGCTGGCGCGTAACCCTCTCTACAGCCTGATCATTCTGCTGGCAGCGCGCCTGACGACGGCGGCTCATGGCTTACCTGGACAGGGCATGCGCCTGCCGTTGTGGCGGTTGGGTGGGTTGATTCTCACATTTTCAGCCCTTTTTAGCGCTTTGTTCTTGCATGTGGGGCAAACGACGCTGCTGCGGCTGCCGGCATCCTGGCCCCTGATTGGCGGGCCCATTACGTTAGAAGCAGCTGTTGCCGGCGCCAGCAACGGCCTGGTGCTGTTAACACTGCTGGCTGTGTTTGTGGCTCTCAACGCCATTGTGCCTGTCCATGACCTGGTGCGGCTGCTGCCGCGGGCGCTGCGCGACCTGGGCATCGTCATCTTGATCGCCATCACCTATGTGCCGGCCACCATGCAGCACTGGCAGCGCATTCGGGAAGCGCAAGCCATTCGCGGTCACCAACTGCGCGGTCTGCGCGACTGGCGGCCCATTGTGATCCCGCTGCTGGTGGGGGGGCTGGAACGGGCCATGGGGTTGGCGGAAGCCATGGTCGCCCGCGGCTATGGGGCTACCGATAGCAGTCGGCAGCCAATGGGAGTGCGCGCGGGTTTCCTGGTGGGTCTGGCTGCCTTGCTGGCCGGGTGGTTTCTGGCGATATGGGTTGGCTGGCAGGGCTGGCTGCTGCTGGCTTTCGCCGCGCTGCTGTTGTGGACGTTGCTGTGGCGGTTGGGTTTGCGCTATCCGCGTACGCAATATCACAGCCGGCAGTGGCGGGCGGGCGACAGCCTGCTGCTGTTGGCGAGTCTGCTGCCCTTACTGGCGGTGTTGGTTCCCTTGCCCGGCCGGGCGTCGCTGGCTTATGTGCCGTTTCCGCAGTTGGCGCTGCCGGCATTTTCGCCGGTGATTAGCTTGCTGCTGGCGGGGCTGGCGCTGCCGGCATTCATCTTGTCCCCCAGTCAACATAACGGATACAATACGTAGGGGCGTATGGCATACTCCCTTTCTATATTATGCGTGTTCTGTATGGTTCGGCTCTTGGAGGAAACGATGAAGATTGCACAAAAACACCTGGCGATAGGGGCAGCTATCATGGTGTTGGCTGGCGTAGTGGTCCCAACCGCAGCCGCAGCTTCCATGATGGCGACTGGAGATGCCGGCATTCTGCCCGGCTGGATTGGCTGGCTCATTTTGGGGTTGTCCTTGCTTCTCTCACTGGCGGGCTGGCTCTGGTATCGTCGAAAGTAATTCTGCCTCGCTGTTGTTATGATTGCGATTGACCGCCTCACTTACACATATCCGGCCCAGGCGCAGCCGGCGCTGCGCGACGTGTCGCTGCGGATTGAGGCAGGCGAGTTTGTGCTGCTGACCGGATCGTCTGGGGCGGGCAAATCTACCTTGCTGCGCTGCCTGAATGGTCTCGTCCCCCATTTTTCCGGCGGGCAGATTAGTGGACAGGTCACCGTGGCCGGGTTGGACGTGATTCAGACGGGTCCCAATCGCCTCAGCAGCGAAGTGGGCTTCGTATTTCAAAACCCAGAAGCGCAGGCAGTGCTGGATCAGGTAGAGGCGGAGATTGCCTTTGGTCTGGAACAGGCCGGCATGGCTCCGCCCGAAATGCGGCAGCGGGTAGCGGAAGTGATGGCATGGCTAGAGTTGACGCCGCTGCGCCGCCGTTCCCTGAACACGCTTTCTGGCGGAGAGCGGCAGCGGCTGGCTATGGCTGCCGCCCTGGCTTTGCGCCCGCGCATTTTGGCCCTGGATGAACCTACCAGCCAGCTAGACCCGCAGTCGGCGGCGCAGGTGCTGCACGCCCTGGCGCAGCTAAATCAGCAGTTGGGGTTGACCATTGTGTTGGTAGAGCATCGCTTAGAACGGGTGCTGCCTTATGTTAACCGTGTGGTGGTTATAGAACAGGGCGAGATTACGGCTGATGGGACGGTAGACGAAACAGCGGCGCATCTGCCCTATTTGCCGCCGCTGCTGGCGTTGGGCCAGCAGTTAGGCTGGCAGCCGCTGCCGCTGACGGTAGCCGCGGCGCGGGCGCGGTTGCCCCAGGCATTTCTATCGCCTGCGCTGCCGCTGGCTGATCCGCTGCCGGCTGATCCGCCGTTGTTGGAGGTGCGTGATTTGCATTACGCTTATGCGGGTGCGCCTGTGCTGCGCGGCGTGGATTTGACGCTGCCTGCCGGCAAAGTCACCGCGCTGCTAGGGCGGAATGGGGCCGGCAAGACCACGCTGCTAAAGTGCCTGGTGGGGCTGCTCTCCCCCAGCCAGGGGCGCGTGACCCTGGACGGGCATGACCTGACCGGGCAAGGCGTAGCGCAGCGCTGCCGGCAGATTGCGTACCTGCCCCAAAATCCCGACGACTTGTTGTTTGCAGACAGTGTGCAAGAAGAACTGCTGATTACGCTGCGCAACCACCAGATTCCGCCGGCGGATGCGCCTATTCCGTCGGCGGATGCGCCTATTCCGTCGGCGGATGCGCCTATTCCGTCGGCGGATGCGCCTATTCCGCCGGCGGATGCGCCTATTTCGCCAGCAGAACTGCTGTCTCGCCTGGGCCTGGCGGCGGCGGCCGACGCCTATCCACGCGACCTCTCTGTGGGGCAGCGGCAGC
>JAGVTM010000364.1 GCA_019136785.1 Chloroflexota bacterium
GGTCAAAAGTGGTCGTGTGGCAGGTGGCGCAGGGGATTTCGCCTTCATCGCCATGCGTCAAGGGGAAGGTGTGGTGCATGAGGCGGGCGGGCTGCCAGGCGGCGGGGGTATGGCAGGCGGCGCAATCTAAGCCAAAGAGCCCGGCATGGAGAGCGGGTTCAGCGTGGCAGGCGACGCAGTCGCGGGGCGTGCCGGCAAAAACCTGCGCCTGATGGCAGCCCACGCAGTCCGCGGCGGCGTGTTGCCCCTCCAGGGGCCAGACGATGGCGTGGTCAAAGTTACTCATGCGATCTGCGCCATCATGACAAGACAGGCAGTCGTCGCCAAATTGGGCGACGTGTGCGGTCATGAAAGCGGCGTCCGCCTCCCCGTGGCAGGCGGCGCAGTCAGCCACGGCAAAGGCAAACTGGGGCCCCGTGTGGCAGCCGTCGCAGGTAAAGGGAGTCTGGTCATAGTTGGCGACGTGGCGCGCCAGGCTAAAGCCGGTGTCGCGGGCGTGGTCAAAAATAGCGGGATCGAGGGTGGCGGGCGCCCAGCCATCGGGCGTATGGCAGGCGGCGCAATCTACGCCAAACAAGCCGCGATGCTGATCGGGTTCGGCGTGGCAAGATACGCAGTCGGCGGGGGTGCCTTCGAAGATGCCGGCATTGTGACAACCTGCGCAAGTCGTTTCCGCGTGCAGACCCGTCAGGGCAAAACTCTGGGCGTGATCTTCCAGGGTGAAGTCAGCCAGCGTGTCCAGGCCATCGTGACAAGCCAGGCAGTCCGCGCCAAAGTCCGCCAGGTGCGTCTGCATGAAATCCGGTTTTTCCTGTTTATGACAATCCTGGCAGATGGCGGCATCCATAGCCACCGCGCTTTGGGGCGAGTGGCAGATGGTGCAGGTTAGAGGCGCGCCGGCGTAGTCCAGTTCATGCTCCGCCAGGCTAAAGCCGGTAACGCTGTGATCAAAATCATGTTCGGCGGCGGCGGCCTGATCGAAGTTTTCCCCTTTGTGTTCCTGGTGGCAATCAGCGCAGCGGGTCACGTTGGCAAAACGGCTGTGCAGCCCGGCGCCGCGGCGCTGCTGGTCCGCCACGTTGGTGTGGCAGTTCTGGCAGCGAGCGGCTTCTATGCCCTTAAAAGGGGCGTGACATTGGGTGCAGGCATCCTGGAAATCGGCGTGACTCAAAAAGCCACCCACTTCTTCCCCTCTGGCGTTTAGCGCGGAAAGATTGCCTGGATTAAACGCCCGCCCTCCGGTAAACCAGATATAAAGCGACAACCCCGCCACCAGGATAAAGGTTGACGTAAAGCCAATGGGGGAAAAGATAGGATGTTGTCGTTCTACAAGACGATGCCGTTTCATGGAATGGTGACCAGATCAGGCGTGACCATCAAGCGGGGGGCCGGACTGTCTGGTCTACTAGGGGCTGAAGATGCCGGCGCGAAAATAAACGGCAGCCACAATATGCACTGCCACCGAAAAGAACAGCGTCAAGCCGATGGGCACATGCGCCATATGCCATAAACGCATATAGCCGCGCGCCGTCTCTAGCGTCTCCATCTGTCGCTCCAGTTCGCGCTGCCGGGCCAACAGTGTCGCTAACTCTTTTTGCTGGGCGCGTTCCAGTTCATCCAGTTGGCGCAGTGCGCCAGCCAGCCTTCGTTTGTATCGCCATTGAAAGTAGCTGCGCCCTAACAAACTGAGCCAGGCGGCTCGCTGCGCGGAGCGCTGGCTCAATTCAGCAATCACGTTTTGCACGTGGGTCGTTTTTTCCTGGCGAAAGGTGGTCAAGGCGATCTGCAAATTTTGGGCTTCCGCCGTCAATTCGGCGTGGGATTGGGCCACGCCTGTCAGGCGGCGGGGTAACGCTGTGTACAGATAACGTCCCATAAAGCCGCTGGCGACAACTACGACAGTTAGCCAGAAAGTAAAACCTGCCAGACCGCGAAATTGTAGCCCTGTGTGCATTAAGACCAGGAAGGGCCCCACCAACCCGGTAAAGATGTGGAAAGAGAGCCAGTAACGCACCGGCCCCGCCCAATTCAACAGCGTTGTGCGTTTGCGCAGGCTGTAGAGTATCTCCGTCATGAGCATCAGCAGCGTGCCTACAATGCCCAGCCAATGGCCAAAGGGATGCCCGCCGGCTGGCTCTGCCATGATTTCGTAGGCGATATAGATACCGCTCAGGATAAGAATGGCGACAAAGCTGATTTCCAGCTCAAATGAAGGCCGGGCTTGCGCGCGCGTGGGGGTCGTTACAACAGGTTGTGAAATCATCGTACTTTAGTGGCGTGGACCGCGCAATGCGGTTGTTGAGGTGCTGGCTCATCCTCCCACCGATTGGGGCCGCCACACTTATTATACTCCTTTTTGCCTGGGGCACAATAGCTTTATCGCTGGGCGGCAATGCCAATTATGCCTTACCCTGTCACTACTTGCCGCTGCCTGAGCCTGTCGAAGGCAACAAGGCTGCAACAGGCTCATCCGGCGGGGTTGCGACAAGCTCAGCCGGCGAGAAGGTTCGTTCAGCAGCCATTTTGGTTACAGTCGTTTTTCTCAGGGCAAAGTCACGGGGGATATTTTATTTGAGGGAATCCCCCGAATCAGCTACATGATTTCTGGTCATTGCTCTCATTGTGTGGATAATAGGTGAGCTACAGCTTGTCCAACATTTTGGGGTTAGCTTGCTGATATCTGCCATAACTTCTGTTCCCTACCGTTCATCGTGATGGATACCTGCCTGGAAATTGCGCCCGGCCAATCAGGGGCGCGTTCTGTTGTTGCCGGAAAGATTCACAGCAGGTAGTTTGATAACTGCCTGCCAACGAGGGAGAAAGAAGAAATGCGCAAATTCAGCCTGGAGATAGTGGGGCGGTTTCTGTTTGTTTTGTTTGTCATTGGATCAGGCGCAGCGTTGATCGCCGCCACCGACCTGCCCGACGAGGCCAGCGCCCAGCCGGCGCCGGATAGTATGACGGTTGCTTTGTTGGCTGTGAACCATGACGAAGGCGCGCCGGGCAGCATTTGTGCTTTTACGGGCATTGGCTACCCGCCAGATGCGCAGGTTAACGTCTATGGCAATGCCATTCTAATAGGTAGTTTGAATGCCAACAGCAATGGCGTTATCACCTTTATGGTTGATAGCGCGGGCGCGGGCGAAGGAGAGCACTTTATAACGGCTGCCGCCGGCGGAAACGCCTCCGCCACCCGCGTTATCAGCCTGGAATATGGCGGCGATCTGTGGCCCGCGCCGCCAGGCTTCCCTGGGCCTACCTTTAACCTGGTGAACGGCATCACGCCGACGCCTGGAGAAGATCCTACAGAGACGCCTGAACCGTCAGAAACGCCTGAACCGTCAGAAACGCCCGAACCATCGGAAACACCCGAACCATCGGAGACGCCCGAAATAACGGAAACGCCCGAACCATCGGAAACGCCAGAGATAACGGAAACACCAGAGATTACGGAAACGCCGGAGATTACGGAAACACCCGAAATTACGCCGACGCCGTCAACGACGGCAACCGCCACGGCCACGGCGACAGCCACGGCTCCCGCGACAGCGACAGCGACAGCCACGGCTGCCGCAACGGCCACGGCGACCATGACCGCTTCCCCCACCACAACGCCCACAGCCGCCGACCGGCTGCTGGCGTCCAATTACAGCACCGGGCGACCCGGCAGCTTTTTCTCTTTCGCGGGCAGTCATTTTTCGCCAGGGTATCCCGTAGAAATAAGGCTGCAGTACGGGAATCGGGAGCGCGTTTTGGGAACGGTGCTGACAAGCGCCGAGGGAACCTTCAGCTTCATTCTGGATACCTGGCAGGCTGTACCCGGCGATTATGTCATCATAGCCAGCGACAACATAGGCCAGGATGATGCCGGGCTGGAACTACAAACTTTCTTCTTGCTGCGTGAGCAGCAAGGCAGCGGGCCTATTTTCCAGATTATGTCTCACGTCTATGTACCTTTGATGGTACAGTCGCCATAATTGTTGGGTGAACTTGTCTGTGCCGAAGAGGCTACAAAAGTCTCTTTTTGAAGTTTAAGAAAATAGTTCGGTAAATGGGGTAGAGACCCCTATCCCCCAACCCCCTTCCCCCTAAAGGGGGAAGGGGGCTTTTCGGAGAGGGCGAGGGAAGCAGGATTACCCGATTATTTTCTCGTAACTATTCACCGCAAAGACGCAAAGAACGCAAAGATAAAGAGAAAAACTTTACGGTCGCCGCCTCCTTCGCGGTTAAATCCCACAGGGACTGTATAGTTACATTTTCTCAATGTCCAATGAGACTCTTGTAGTCTGGTACACTGTCCGGCTAGTCATCTGATGCGGCGTCCAGCCTTACTCGTTCGCCTCAGTGGCGGCGGTCAATTCGGCGAGGCTCTCCTCGCTAAGCGTGACCACGTGACGGCTGATTTCGCCGTTCGTGATGGTGACTTCAGACGTGGCATACAGCCACTCAACACCCATTTCGCGGAACATATCCAGACCAAAACGAACTGACGACACCACTGTATTGCCCTGCACCTGCATTCCATCCAGGCCTTCAGGATGTTCTACTACGAAGTTATTCGCCATCTCCGCGATCAGACGGCTGATGACTGCATCCTCACCCTTGATTTCATCGTGGAAGAAAGGATCACCGATGGTAATACGCTCTACGTCATCGGTTACCAGCTCTCGAACCCTCTGCAAGTCATGGTTGTTGGATGCCTGAGTATAATCCATAACCGTTGCCCGCAACATGCCTTCATTCAAAGCTGTTTCCGAGGCTGGGTCAATCGTCCAGACATCTCGGACAACCTGGCCATTTTCAATGGTCAGTACATCCTGACCGGCTACCCAATCCACGCCTATCTCTGCCAGACCATCCTGCGTGAAATGGTTAGCATAGGTCACCTGGTTGTCATTGACGGTGGCAGCGCCAGTCCGTTCTAGCTGAAATCCGGTGGCGAGAAGGTCGGTCATATAGGCGCGTGCCGCCGCCACAGTTTCTACACGGTCTGTCTGGCAGGCGGCAGTGAAGAGAATCAAAGCCAGGCTTGCCAGCAGCAAGAAATAAGTCTTCATCGCAAATACCTCCTCAGGGCAAATCTTTTAAGTTGAAGAAGATGCCTGACGCCAACCCCGCGCCGGAGCATGGCGCAAAGGCAGCGGCAAGCTCCGCATTTCATTTTGCTCATCACTTCGAGAGCAAGGTGCGCATGTGAACCTCACTTTATGCAATTGTCGTGTAAAAGCAGGGATATGGCCGTGGAACCTCCCGGAACAGACGTGAGACTGTCTGCCGGCAGGCTTAATGGGCAACGAGGGGATAGTCAGTTGTAATGATGAGGCTCAGTGGCTCCTGGATGAGTGCAAAATGTCAGTTACAGAGAGCAGGACACCACTTCCAATCATGCTGCAAGCAATGACTCTATTCTCTCCCAAGAATTATCCCTGCCAGGATGAATGTGAAAGCCAGATTGATCAGAGACCTCGTTTTGTTCCCGGCTTTCCTCCCGCTTATGAAGAAGATCAGGGATGGCAACAATGGCGAGGGTAGCGGTGGAAATGATGATAATGGCTACAGACCAGATGCAGGTGCTCCCCTTATCTGGCATCAAAATAATCCCATTAGTCCAATAAATCCGTCAATTTTGTACACCCGATTAACAACGGCAGTAAGTGTCAAATGTCATGGAAACGAGGTGAGTATCATCCATCACGAACGCCATGCAAAACCCCAAAGCCGGAAGATCGGACGAGGGCTTCGGCAGGCTCAGCCTGCGAGAAGGGCTTCGGCAAGCTCAGCCTGCGAGAAGGGCTTCGGCAAGCTCAGCCAACGACGAGGGCTTTGACAGGCTCAGCCAACGACGAGGGCAAGTAGTTACAAAATTAATGGACTTCAGTCCGTTACTTTTTGGCGACGTTAGCGACATAGTAAGCGATGTGTGGTTTGCCACGCGGAGATGCGACGCGCTGACCATGCTGCCAGAAGCATAACTTCTATTTCTTCTCATCAGCCTGAGTCACATCAGGTAGTTGATAAAACAGTCTGGGTCTTTGGCGTCACTGCGCCCATGCCGGCAGAATATCGTATGCCTACGAAAGTTACTCCGCCATCATTGAACAGCGAACTACTGCCCGAATTCAGCCGCGTGAATGCCGGCAGCGACGAGCCACCCGGCGCCCTGCGGCTGGCTGCCATCCGAAAATGGGGACAGAGCGCCCTGGCGACCCTTGACCGGGCGACCGTGCTGGCTTTCACGCTGCCCTTCTGTCTTTACCTTTTAACGTTAGCCCCCACTATCTACAACCTGGACAGCGCCGAACTGACCACGGCGGCAGCCACGAACGGGCTGGTGCGGGCCACGGGCTACCCGCTGTATTTGTTGGTAGGCAAACTGTGGGCGCTGCTGCCGTTGGGAGACGTGGGGTATCGCCTGAACCTGATGTCCGCCTTCTTTGGCGCGCTGACGATTGCCCTGGCGGAAAGGATTTTGCGACGGCAGCAAGTGGGGGGATGGGCGCGATTGGGCGCTTTGGGTCTGTTGGCGTCAGCCCCCTATTTCTGGTCTTTGTCGCTGGTGGCTGAGGTCTATACGCTGCACACAGCCTTGATGGCCGGGTTGATTGCCTGGCTGATGCGTTGGGCGGAGAAGCCGACGGTTCAGGGATTGGCAGTGGGGGTGTGGCTGGCAGCCATCAGTATGGGCAATCAGGCGGCGACGGCGCTGCTGCTGCCGGCATTGGTCTGGTACGTGGCGACCACTGCCCCCCATCTGCTGCGCCAGCGGCAAACATGGCTGTGGGCTGCCGCCGCGCTGCTGTTGGGGTTAAGCGTTTACCTGCTGCTGCCGTGGCGCTACACGCAGGCGCCTGCTTTCAACTACATTGGCATTTATGACGCGCGCGGCAACTTCGTTCCCACCGACCTGCTCTCCCCGCGCAACCTGTGGTGGTTGGTCACCGGGCGCACCTTTGCCGGGCAGATGATGAGCTATACCACTGGCGAACTGTGGCAGGAAATGGCAGCCTTTGTGAACGAATTGGGGCGATCCTTCTTCGCCATTGGGCTGGGGCCAGGTCTGCTGGGGCTGGTCATCTGGCTGCGACGAGATTGGCGGCAGGGCGTCATGCTGCTGCTGATGTTTGCCGGCAACGCCTTCTTCTACATTAACTACCGCGTCATAGACAAAAACACCATGTTCCTGCCCAATTATTTGATCTGGGCACTGTGGCTGGGCCTGGGGTATCAAGCGCTGCTGCAATGGATACAAGGCGAATCAGGGCAGAGTCTCTGGCTGCGGCTCCAATGGTTGGTGCGGGCCGTTATGCTGCTCAGCGTCATCGCCGCCACAGCCTGGACCTGGCCCCTGGTAGACCGGTCACAGGATTGGAGCACGCGGGAACTGGCGGAAGAAATCATGGTTGAACTGGAACCGAACGCCATTGTCTTCGGCTGGTGGGACACTGTGCCCGCCCTGCAATACCTGCAGTTGGTGGAAGGCGTGCGCCCAGACGTAACGTTGATCAACCGTTTCTTGATCAGCGGGCTAGACATGGAGCAACTGATCTATGAAAAGATGGCGCAGCAACCTGTCTACATTAACAACCCGCCGGCGGCCTTCTTGCGCGACATGGAAGCCGTGCCGGCTGGGCCAATCTTCCGCTTGCAACCGCGCCACCAGGAAAAAGGGTAGGGATTGAGCCTACCGCCTGCCGGCAAACAAAATCAATCTGGAGAAGCCTTATGCAAAAACGTACCGTGGAAATGCTTGGACGCGCCCTGATAGCCCTGTTAATCATGGCCTCGGGCACAGCGTTGGTAGCCAACGCGAATCGAGAAGAAAAGCCGCTAAGCTGGCGTTTGTTTGCCGGCGGGTATGAACCTGATCTGGAAGTCAATCATGACAAGGGCGCGCCAGGCAGTATTTTTGCCTTTGTCGGCGTGGGCTACCCGCCCAACAGCCTGGTTACCGTTTATGCGGATGGTCTGATCGTGGGCCACGTGAACACCAGCAACCTGGGCATTTTGACCTTCATGATTGATAGCGAGGGCGGCAGCGAAGGGCGGTACTTTATTACGGCAGCAGCGGGGGCAAACGCCTCCGATACCAAAGATTTCGACCTGGAATGGGACGAACCGATGTGGCCCGCGCCGCCCGGCTTCCCTGGGCCCACCTTCCCCCTGTTGGGCGGGGCCACCGCCACGCCGCCAGCCACGCCTTCCGCCACGCCGCCGGTGACACCGTCCGTGACGCCTTCAGCGACGCCGTCTGCCACGCCCTCAGCCACGCCCACACAGACGCCTGAACCAACCGTGACCGGCGAACCAACGGAAACGCCAACGCCAACAGAAACTGCGCCGCCTACAGCCACCTCTGTAGTGACCGAAACGCCCGCGCCAACGGCTACGGCTACGGCAACGACAGCGCCAACAGAGACGCCTGCCCCCGCCGCCTTAACAGCCAACTTCACCACAGGACGCCCTGGCAGCTTTTTCACCTTCTCTGGTAATTCCTTTACGCCTAACCAGACCGTAGATGTGACATTGCGCTTTAATGGTACGGAACGTCAGATTGGGGCGGTGCAGAGCGACGCTGCCGGCAATTTCGCCTTCATTCTGGACACCTGGCAGGCTTTGCCTGGCTTCTACACCGTGGAAGTGAGCGATGGCGGGCAACAGGACGCCGTTGAACTGGAACTGCAAGGCGTTTTCCTGCTGCGGGAGAAAGAAGGCAATGCCCAGATGCTGTACATCATGCAATCTGTCTATGTGCCTTTTGCGCCCAATCAATAGAAAAGCCATCAGGCTGGGCCGATTGGTTTTGTGGGCGGTTTGGGAGTGGCTTCACTGACCACTTGCCACTCGCCCCTATTTTCAAAGGAGACAACATGGGCCGCAGCGCACCATCATCAATGAAAATTTTGCCACGAATGACACGAATTTAACGAATTTTTTCTCTGCGTTCGCGTCTCCGCGTGAGACTGTTTTTGAAGCATGGGCGGGTTGCCAACCCGCCCTACGATACGCTATTTTTGAAGGAGATTAACTATGCGAAAAAGCAAATGGCAGTTATTGGGACGGGTCCTGGTGGCCCTGTTTATCATGGCTTCAGGCACAGTGTTGGTCGCCAATGCCGACCGATCAGAAGAAGCGCTCGATTGGCGGGCTTTTGCCAACGCCTATGACCCTAACCTGGATGTCAATCACAACGATGGCGCATCTGGCAGCACCTTTGCCTTCACAGGCGTCGGGTATCCAGCCAACAGCCTGGCAACGGTCTACGTCAATGGGTCGGAAATCGGTCACGTCAATACAAATAACAATGGCGTACTGACCTTCATGATTGACAGCGCAGGCGCGCCGCAAGCGCGGTACTTTATCACGGCGGCGGTAGGTAATAACGCCAGCGACACCAAGGATTTTGACGTAGACAACGACGAGCCGTTGTGGCCGCCCCCACAGGGTTTCCCTGGGCCAACCTTCCCCTTGATGGGCAATCCTGCTCTAGTGGCGGATATGACCTATCAATTTGCCATGGGCAATGGCAGCGGCGGCAGCGGTATCTTCTACTTCTACGCCAATGGCACGTTCATGGATGATGACGGCAACGGCGGCGTCTGGGGATTCACGCAAAACCCGTCTCGGCTGCGCTTTATCTATAACGACGGCAGCAACTGCAACGCTTTCTCCTTTGGCTCGTTCACTGGCGGCGCGGCAGTGTCCGGCTATCGCGCCTGCACGAATGGCTCTGGTGTACGCGGCGTGTGGAGCGGTACAATTCTGCTGGCGCCCACGGGGCAATGGCCGGCAGGGAATGGCGAATTGGCGGAGTAAGATGGGTTTTTCTGCCGGCGGGTATCGCTGCACTTAATTGTAGTGGGTGTCGCTGATGCCGCCG
>JAGVTM010000112.1 GCA_019136785.1 Chloroflexota bacterium
TCCTGCAACTGCGGGTAATAATGCTCCCAGAAAGCGCGACTGCGCCCGACCTGGTTTTCCCACAACCTGGACTGGCTCTCATGGACGCCAGCAGACGTGCCGCCGCCTCATGGGGACGCCTCATACTTCATGTCAATGCCTTGCTCGTACATGGCGTGGCCCGCTTCGTGCAGGGTGCTAAACAGCCCTTCCGCCAGGTCGTCTTCCTTGACGCGGGTGGTGATGCGCACGTCACCCAAAGAGAACTTGGTCATAAACGGATGGTGGGTTTTGTCCTGCCGGCCACGGTTAAAATCATAGCCGTACTGCTTGATGACGCTCAAGCCAAAATCAAGCTGCTTTGGCTCCGGATAGGTGCGGCGCAGCGGCGAGACGTCCGGCTCAGCATTGCCAGCAATGGCTTCTACCAGGGGCACAAGCTGTTGGCGTAGTTCAGCAAACAGGGAGCGCAAACTGGCAACGGTCATGCCGTAGTCGCTGAAATCAATCAGCGGATCGGCAACGTGGTCATAGCCGGGGAAACAGTCAGCCAGTTGGCGGCTGTAGGCAACAGTTTTTTCCAGATAAGGCTGGACGGCGGCGAAGTCGTTCCGCGGGCGGGCCTGCGTCCATACCTGGTAGCTTTCAGCCATATGCGCATAGAACTCGCCCAATAATGCCGGCGGCACCTTGACAGCCCGTTCATAGTCGCGGCGAGCCACGCGAATCAGGCTGGCGTCGTCATTATCGTAAGGGAGGCTTTCTTCGTAGGGGCGCAAATCGTCTAAAAGACGCCCCACCGCCGGGTCTATCAACTTTTCCTGGGCCAGGCGACCTAACAGGGCAAGCTGGCGACCCCGGGCAGGCGCGCCGCCTGCCGGCATATAGGTAGCCTGATCCCAACTAAGCACCGATGAGGCCAGATTGAGATCCCCCACTTCCTCCAGGCGATTTTTCAATTCTTTCAGTTTTTCTTCCATGTGCGTCTCCAATGTGATAGGTTTTTTGTCCCGTCTGAGTTTATCCTATTCGCTGTTATGATCCAAGCCAACGCCGCCAATTGCCGGCAGAAACGGGCGGTTGCCTTTTGCGGGTTTTGCAGTACGATTCCCGTATGAACAGGCAACATCCTCTCCTCCGACTCTGGCAGTATGGGCAGGTCTACCGCCCAACCATCATCTTAGCCACCATCAGTTCCATCGCCAACAAGATTTTCGATCTGGCTCCGCCAGCCTTAATTGGGGCTGCCGTGGACATTGTGGTGCAGCAGCAGGACTCCTTTTTCGCCCGTTTCGGCATCCGCGACGTCGGCGACCAATTGTGGGTACTGGCAGGTTTGACCGTCGTTATCTGGGCGATTGAGTCGCTGCTAGACTACACCTCTGGCGTGCTGTGGCGCAACCTGGCGCAAACGGTGCAGCACGATTTGCGGCGGGAAGCCTACAGCCACGTCCAGCATTTGGAACTGGCCTACTTTGAAGACCGCAGCACGGGCGGGCTGATGTCCATCCTGAACGATGACATCAACCAGCTAGAGCGGTTTCTGGACGGCGGCGCGCACGCGGTCATTCAGCTCATAGCCACTGTGTTGATTATTGAGGGCCTCTTTTTCTACGTGGCCCCGTCGGTGGCCTGGATGGCGGCGCTGCCCATGCCCATTATCATGTGGGGTTCGGTCCGCTTCCAGCAGTTTCTGGCGCCGCGCTATGCCAATGTGCGGGAACGAGTGGGGCTGTTGAACGGGCAGCTTGCCAACAATCTGGGCGGCATTGCCACCATCAAGAGCTTTACGGCAGAAGCGCACGAGCTGCGCCGTATTACGGGCCTGAGCAACGATTATCGCCTCAGCAACCGGGAAGCCATCCGCCTCAGTTCGGCGTTTGTGCCTCTAATTCGCATGGTGATCGTGATGGGTTTCATTGCCATTCTGGTGTTTGGCGGGCAGTTAGCCTTAAGCGGCGGTCTAAATGTAGGCGTGTACAGCGTGATGGTGTTTATGACGCAGCGGCTGCTGTGGCCCTTAACCCGCCTGGGGGAAACGCTGGATCTGTATCAACGGGCGATGGCTTCCACGTCACGGGTGCTCGATCTGCTGCACACACCGCCGCAAAAGGACGCCGGGGAGAGCGCCCTGGACGTTTCCGCCATTCGCGGCGAAGTGGTCTTTGATCAGGTCAGTTTTGCTTACCAATCCCACCCCGAAAGGCCCGTGCTGCAAGATTTCTCCGTGCGTATTCCTGCCGGCACAACAGCAGCATTTGTCGGGCCCACGGGCGCGGGCAAGACGACCCTGGTTAAACTGCTGCTCCGTTTTTACGAAGTCACCAATGGGCGAATCCTGTTAGATGGGCACAACCTGCACGACCTGCGGCTGGCAGACCTGCGCGGGGCGATTGGACTGGTCAGCCAGGACGTGTTCCTGTTTCATGGTTCGGTACGCGAAAATATTGCTTATGGCACATTTGACGCCCCCCTGGAAGATGTTATTGCTGCCGCCAAAATCGCCGAGGCGCACGAGTTTATCAGCCAACTGCCGCAAGGGTATGACACCATTGTGGGCGAGCGGGGCATCAAGCTCTCCGGCGGGCAGCGGCAGCGCGTCTCCATTGCCCGCGCCGTGCTGAAGAATCCACCCGTGCTTATTCTGGATGAGGCTACCTCGTCGGTAGACAACGAGACGGAAGCCGCCATCCAGCGGTCGCTGGAACGGATTGCCATCGGACGCACGACCATTGTGATTGCGCACCGCCTCTCAACGGTACGCAACGCCGATCAGATCTTCGTGATGGAGAATGGTCGCTTGCAGGAGCAGGGCCGGCATGAACAACTTGTACACGCTCAGAACCTGTACGCGGCGCTGTGGCGGGTGCAAACCGGGGAGCGGGAACGGTTGGGAATGGGGCAGTACGGCGAGGAAAATGGCAGCGGCGCGCAGGTACGCGCCAGCCGCGGCGCTGCAAACAGCGGGCCGTAAACGCCGTCTCTTTCAAACGCGGGCCAGAAAAGCCGCCAGCGACGTGGGCGCGCGCCCCAGTAGATAGGTCAGCACGGTGGGGTTGCCCACCAGGCCATAGGCAGCGTAGTAGCGAAACATACGTAGCAGGGTATCCAGGGCATAGTCGGACAACAAGGCCGCGCTGCGCGCCCGCGCTTCCCAGGCGGCCAGGGATATCTCCTGCGCCTGGACGGGGTGCGCCAGAACGTGGCTGAGAGTGGCAGCTACTTCCGTTTGCGTCAGACCAGGCGTGCCGGCAAGTTCATACGTGGCGGCGTAGTGACCTGGCTCAGTTAATACGCGGGCGGCAGCTTCAGCTACGTCGGCCACATCTACCAGGCTGAGGCGCGTGTCTGCCGGGTAGGGAATGGGGTAGATGCCCTGCCGCATGATGGATTCCCAACTGCCCAGGATGTTTTGCATGTAGGCGCAAGGCTGCAAGATGGTGTAGGGCAAACCGCTGGTAAAGAGTCGTTCTTCCACGCGCAGTTTATGCCAGTGGTGGGGCATAGCTTCCGTTTGGGGGTGCAGGACGGAGTGGTAGACGAAATGGGAGATGCCGGCATCCTTCGCCGCCGCCAACATCATTTCCCCCATAGCCGCTTCCTGCGGGTGCATATTGGGGCAAATGTGGTAGACCGCCTGGCATCCGACCAAAGCCGCCCGCAGCGTCGCCGCCTGGAGTAGATCACCCACGACGACGCTTCGCGCGCCACGCTGCTGCACCGCCGCCGTCTGCGCCGCCCGCCGCACCAGGGCGCGCACGTGAACGCCGCGCTGCGCCAACGCCTGGATCACCGCCAGCCCCGTCTTGCCTGCCGCCCCTGTCACCAAGATCATTGTCGTCATTTTACCTCGTCGTCCATACAAGGTTTGGCAATCAAAGCTACGCTATTTTATGCTATAATTCGTTCAGCAGCAGGCTCCACCACCCAAATTGACAACATTGCGCGCATTCGCAGGACAAAACAGCGTTTTGTCCCCCTATTTTTACAGGAGGAGATGATGACTGAAAAGCACGAACTCATAGAAGATGAGGACGACATGGACGCCCCTCCAGCGGCAAAGACTAAAAATACAACTGCGGGCGAAGCAGATGGCGACCAGTCCCGTTATGATAAGAAGGGGCGTTTGCGCAAGAAGTTCTATGAAAGCGAACTGGGGCGGCTGCAAGAAGAGCTGGTGAAGCTGCAATATTGGGTGAAGGAGCAGGGCTTACGGGTGATCATTTTGTTTGAGGGGCGGGATGCTGCCGGCAAAGGCGGGGTCATCAAGCGTATTACGGAGCTGACAAATCCGCGTATTGTGCGGCTGGTGGCGTTGGGCGTGCCGACGGAACGGGAAAAGACGCAGTGGTATTTTCAGCGGTATGTGCAGCATTTGCCGGCAGCCGGCGAAATGGTTCTCTTTGACCGCAGTTGGTACAACCGGGCGCTGGTGGAAAAAGTGATGGGCTTTTGCAGCGAAGACGAGTACCGCGAATTCATGCGCTCCTGCCCGCAGTTTGAGCGCATGTTAGTTCGTTCGGGCATCATTTTGATCAAGTATTACTTTTCCATCAGCCGCGAAGAGCAAGAGCGCCGGTTCCAGTCGCGCGTGCACACCACCACCAAGCGATGGAAAATCAGTCCGATGGACCTGGAGTCGCGGCAGCGGTGGGTTGAATATTCCCGGGCGAAAGATGCCATGCTGGATTACACAGACATCAAGCAATGCCCCTGGTATATTGTGCCAGCCGACGATAAGCGGCGGGCGCGTTTGAACTGCATCAGTCACCTTTTGAGCATGATCCCGTATCAGGACGTCGTGCCGGGGGTTATTGAACTGCCGCCGCCGCAGGACGCCAGCGGCTACATCCGCCCGCCCATGGATGAACAGACTTTCGTGCCCGAAATCTATTGACGATCCCTTAATAGTAGGGCGATTTTCCAAAATCGCCCGTCCGATTTTGGAAAATCGGGTTACAACATCGTGGTAGGTGTCAGCCCCGCTTACGGCGGGGCTGA
>JAGVTM010000412.1 GCA_019136785.1 Chloroflexota bacterium
ATAACGCGGGCGGAAGGTTGTTACCTGTACGACGAGAGCGGCGCGGCGGTGTTGGATTTCAGCAGCGGGCAGGGAACCGCGCTGCTGGGGTATGGTCATCCGGCTGTGCTGGCGGCGACGCAGCGGCAGCTAAGCCAACTCATGCACAATCCGTTTCCCCTGGGGCATTCGGAGATAGCGCAGCAGTTGGCGGCGTCACTGGCTGCCCATTTGCCTGAATCGCTTAACGCCTTCTTTTGGGCGGCAGATGCGCAGCGCGCCTGGTGGGCTGCCGTTGATCTGGCGCGGCAAATTAGCGGCAAACCGTTCGTTATCAGCATACAGGAAGGCGCAGACGGTTTGGCTGATTTTTCGGTTCCTTATCCGTACCCCACTGCCGGGGAGTGGCCGGGGCGGACAACATTGGTTGATACGTTGGCGGCGCTGGAATGCCTGATGCAGCCTTTGTCGGGCGCAGCCCCAGCCGGGCGGGTGGCGGCTGTAGTCATAGAACCTGTCTTAAGCGCCGGCTACGCCGCCCCACTGCCGGCATTTTGGCGCGCACTGGACGGGTTATGCCGGCAGCATCAAATCCTCCTCATTTTCGACGAACGGGGCAGCAGTTGGGGGCGCACAGGTTCCCTGTTTGCCTGGCAGCACACTGGGGTAACGCCTGATGTGTTGGTATGGGGAGACGGTCTGGCGGCTGGCTTGCCGGCTAGCGGCGTGGCGATGGCGGCGGAGATGCTGCGCGCCTGGCAGCCTGCCGCGCCCTTTAGTCTCAACCCGCTGGCGGCGGCGGCAGCAGAGGCCACGTTGGATGTCTTGCGCCAGGAGACTCTGCTGGCTAACGCCGCCGCACGGGGACAGCAGTTGTTGGACGCCTTGCGCGCCTGGCAAGCCCATTCCCCTTTCTTGGGGGATGTGCGTGGTCAGGGCATTATGATTGGCCTGGAAATGGGCGTGCCCGCACGCGGGCCTGATGGGTATCTGGCGGCGCGGGTGCAAGAGGAATGTCTGGCGCGATCCTTGTGGCTGCCAACTGCCGGCAGGGATCACCACGTCCTGTGCTGGAATCCGCCGCTAACCATCACGGCAGCGCAGATTGAGCAGGCGTTGGCGATTTTTGAAGAGAGTTTGGAAGAGGTTTTTGATACGTAGCGAGAGGAGAAACGGAGTTTTTTAGTCTGGGGTTCACGTTTCACCAAGACCGGTCGAGAAACCCGTTTTCTTTTCCCACAAGGTGGAAAGATTCGTATGCAACGCGCTTTGTTGGCTGTTTTAGCTCATCCCGACGACGAATCGTATGGGCCAGGAGGAACCCTGGCGCGTTACGCCGCTGAGGGCGTTCAGGTGCACGTGGCCATTGCGACTGATGGCGCTGCCGGCACAGCCGCCAAAGGTTACGAAGCCGTCCAGGCTGAACTGGCGCCCCATCGCTCTAAAGAGTTAGAGCGGGCTGCCGCCGTTCTGGGCGTCACCCTGCACCGCCTGGGGTATCGAGATTCGGGGATGCCTGGAAATCCGGCTAATGACCATCCCCAGGCGTTTATTCAGGCGGATGAACAGACAGCAACCGGTCAGGTGGTACGGCTGATCCGTGAAATTCGCCCGCAAGTGGTCATGACCCACGATGAGACAGGCGGCTACTTTCACCCCGACCACATCATGTGTTGGAAAATCACCACGGCTGCTTTTCTGGCGGCGGGCAGAGCGGATCAATACCCTGACAAGGGGCCGGCTCCATTTCAACCACAGCGCCTCTACTACACGGCTTTCTCCAACCGCTGGCTCAAAGTTATCATAACCCTGATGCGGCTGCGCGGTCAGGACCCGACGCGGGTGGGACGGAACCAGGACATTGATTTTACGCGGCTGGGTCTGCCCCCAGGCAAGATCCATGCCTACATAGATTATCGCAAGTATTGGGATGTCAAAGCGCGCGCCAGCGCCGAGCATGGCAGCCAGGGCGGGGGCGCAGGCTTTAGCCGGCTGCTGCCCTCTTTCTTTCAAAAGCTGTTATTTGGGGTGGAAACGTTTCAGCGGGCTTATCCCCCCGTGCCAGACGGCTTCCGCGAGAAAGACTTCTTCTCTTGATCAGGATTACTTACCCTAGACCGCATCCAGGATGGCACGTACCGGGGCAGCGCTCAAGAAGCCGGCGCGCAAAGCAGCATCTTCGATGGGAAAGGCAATCTGATTAATGACTTCAGCAGCAATGCGGCGGTGTACCACAGCCAGATCCAGGTTAGACGTGATGCTGGCCAGAGCTGCATGAATTTGCCAGATTAGAATACGCTGGCTGGTCTCATGCGCCAGGAACAACGCCTGCTGCCACATCTGTTCGGCTGCCGGCAAATCCCCCTTTTTTTGTTCGTATACCCCCAGGGCATGCAGCGCTTTGGCCAGAGCGGCTTTGGTTTTGGTCTCTTCCGCCAGCCGGCGCAAGGCTAACGCATACTCCAGCCCTTTCTCTTGCTGCCCTTGCTGCATGTAAGTCAGCGCCAGCGTATACAGCGCCTGCCATTCCACATCTGGCTGTCCCGTCTCCTGCGCCAGGTCCAGGGCGCGGTGGAGATGCCGCAGCCCCTCTTCCACCCGATCCAGGGCTACCAGTTCCGCCCCCAGGTTGCGCGACGTATCCGCTTCCAGGTAGCGCAGCCGTGTGCTGATGGCTACAGCCAGTCCTTCCTGGTGGTAGATAAGGGCCTTGGGCAGGTCGAATAACATCTGGTAGCACTCTCCCAGATTGTTCAGTGAGTAGACGGCGTGGTCTTGTTCCCCCAGGTCGCGCGCCAGTTTCAGGCATTGTTGGAAAGCGGTGATCGCCTTGTCAATGGAACCCATTTGGGCGTGCGCCACGCCAATCCGGTTATAGCTGCGCATTTCGCCGCGCCTGTCCCGCAACTGCTGGTAGAGGGGCAGCGATTTGGCGTAGTAGCTGAGGCTCTCCTCTAGCTGCCCCAGATTAGCCAGCAGGACGCCCGTGGCCCCCAGGGCATCGGCCCGCCCGGCGGTAAAATTGAGCGCTTCTGCCAGCACCAGCGCTTCTTTCAGCGCTTCCAGGCCCCGATTATATTGACCCAGCCGCGCCGACTGGCGACCGATGTTCACCAGCGCTTTGACGGCGCTCTCGCTGCTGCCCGCTTCCAGGTAATATTGCTCGTAACCCGCCAGCGCTGCGTTTTGTTCGCCTAACTGGCTCAGCAGGCGGCTGCGCTGTTCCAGGGCGTTCAGGCGCATCTGGCGTACGTTCTCATCGGCGGCATGGGGGTCTGTTTGGGCCAGGATATCCGTGTACAACTGGATGGCGTCCCAATAACGGGCAATGGTGGTAGCCGTTGAGGCTTCATTGAACAGTTGATCGGGTGAACGTTGCGTCATATTTCTCTATTTTACCCGTTTGTGGCTAAAGTGGAAATTAGATTCGCGCCTTTTTACAGGCAATGTGCGCGCCGGACACAAAGGCGACTGCCGTAGCCTGATCGTAGTTGTTTGCCCCTGCTTCTTGGGTTATAGTTTAGCTTCAGGAGGACATCATGACTCAATTTCGGCGGGCAGTTCGACTTTTCTTGACGGTTACGGGGTTTATTGCCGGCATTATCACCGCGCTGGCCCTTTATTTCACTCGTTTTATCATCCGCCCCCCGCGTAAAGCGCTGTGGGCCACGCCGCGCCATTTTGGCCTGGCGTATGAAGACGTGCAGTTTCCGGCGCGGGACGGCGTGCGCCTGTCTGGCTGGTTTATTCCCGCGGCGTCCTCGCCGCCTGCTGCCGAACCCCGCCCGGCAGTGGTTCTGGTGCATGGTTGGCCCTGGAACCGGTTGGGGACAATTGCCGGCAATCTCCTCGAGGACTTCCCCGGCAGCTCTCCGTTGGAACTGCTGCTGCTGGCTTACGCCCTGCGCGGCGCCGGCTACCACGTTCTCATGTTTGATCTGCGCAATCATGGGCAGAGCGCCGTGTCGCCGCCCGTCACCTTTGGTTTCCAGGAAGCCAACGACTTGCTGGGGGCGGTTGATTTTCTGCAAGCCCGCGCCGACGTCCGTTCTGACCAGATTGGGGCGGTTGGCTTCTCCATGGGAGCCAACACCATCCTCTTTGCCTTGCCGCGCACGCAGGCGATCAAAGCCGCCATTGCCGTGCAGCCCACCACGCCTACTGTCTTTAAGGCAGGCTATGCCGCCTATTTGCTGGGCCCGTTGGGCAAACTGCTGGAATGGGTGATGGAGGTGGGGTATCCGTTCTTCTCTGGAGGTATGCGTCTGTCGGCGATTGATCCCGTTTTTGCCGCCCGCTCTGCCGGCGCTGCGCCCGTTCTCTATGTGCAGAGCGAACAGGACGCCTGGGGCAGCCCTGCCGACGTGTCCAGCATGGTCTCTGCCACCCCCCACGCCGTCTCCCCTATTTTCCTGCCTGGGACTCAACGCTTTGGCGGTTACCAATACCTGCTGGATCACCCGGAAATAGCCGTCAACTTCTTCCAGGAAAATCTGTAATCAGGGCCGGCCGCAACAGTCAATAAATCCCCGCTGCTCATGGCACATATTCATCCATAATCTGCGCCGCCAGGGTGCGCTGGCTGTACGCCCGCCGTTGCTGGCTGCGCTGCTGCTGCCACACCGTCCGCGCCGCCTCAATTTCGCGGCTCAAAGCCATCCAGTCATCCACTACCAGCAGCAGACCAGGGCGGCGCGTGCCGAACAGATAGCGAGGCAACCACCATTGGGGAGCTTTTTCCAGGGCGGGCGGGTATTGGCTCAGCTCCACCAGCAAGCATGCCTGATGCCAGAACGGTTCCAGCAGGCGTCGCTCCCCTCGCTTCATCTCTGCCAGCTTGTAATGTTGGCTCAGGGTAGCCGAAGTGACCGTCAGGATGCGACCGTAGCTGATGTTAAAGCCGCGTAAAGCCCCTTGTAGGCGGAGGGTGTTGGGGCGCACCTGGA
>JAGVTM010000468.1 GCA_019136785.1 Chloroflexota bacterium
GTCCGTGCCCATACGCATTCGCCTTCAAAATAGCCATCAGCCGCGCGGGCGCGACCTGTCGCTGGATCGCCCGCACATTCTGCGTTAAGCGCGTCAGATTCACCTCTGCCACCGTGGGCCGCGCCGCGCCGCTGTCCGCGATAATGGGATTCAGAATAGATACCATGCCCTTATTGTATGCCTCTTGCCACGCTGCCGCTAACAGCGTACAATGTTTATTGTAGCCAGATAAACTTGAACAACCGGTTGGGAAAGAGCCAGGCCATCATCGCTGGTTACATTCTTTTTTTGTTAACAACTGGGGGTATGATGCCCGCGCACTGCTGGCTATTACCCTCTTTTTCATCTCCCATTTCCACGCAGGAGGACAATCGTGACCAACATACCCGCCGATTTGCTGTACACCGAAGACGACGAATGGCTGCAGGCTGATGGCGACACCGCCGCCGTAGGCATCACCGACTACGCCCAGGATGCGCTTTCAGACATTGTCTATCTGGAATTGCCAGCCATAGGCGACAAATTCGACGCTGGCGAAACGTTTGGCGTGGTGGAATCCGTCAAAGCCGCCTCTGACTTGTTCATGCCCGTTGCCGGCACAGTCACCGCCGTCAATGACGACCTCGTCAACACGCCTGAAAGACTAAATGAAGCTCCCTACGACGCCTGGCTGGTAAAAATCAAAATCAGCGACGCCAGCGAACTGGATAACCTGATGGATGCCGCCGCCTACCAGGCGCACTGTGACGCCCGCCATTAACCACCCTGGAGAAACCCGATTTGTAAGCTGCTAAGCCCGTTGCCGCGCCGCAAGAAGGCGGCGACAGCCTGTCGAAGGCAACACAGGGCTTTGGCAAGGGCTTTGTCAAGCTCAGCCCACGAGAGGGTTAATAGTTACCCCGGTTTTACAAAAAATCGGGTTTCTGATTGAAGTGAGGTCCCAATCCCATGTGTGCATATCCCCTTTTGGAGGTCAGCCATAACCGTGACCTCTTGCAGCCCATTGACAGCTTTGATTCCCGCCATCTGGGGCCCAAGCCGGCAGCCGTCGCCCACATGCTGGAGCGTCTGCGGCTCGACTCCCTGGATGAACTGATTGATGAAGCTGTGCCGGCAGCCATTCGCATGACTGGCGCGCTCAACTTACCCGCCCCTCTGTCTGAAAGCCAGGTATTGGCTGACATGCGCGAGCTGGCTGATCGCAACCAGCTTTTCCGCTCCTTCATTGGCCTGGGTTACTACAACTGCATCACCCCGCCCGTCATCCTGCGCAACATCATGGAGAATCCGGGCTGGTACACCCAATACACCCCCTACCAGCCCGAAATTGCCCAGGGCCGGCTGGAAGCGCTGCTCAACTTCCAGACGATGATCACCGATCTGGCAGGGATGGAAATCGCCAACGCCTCCCTGTTGGACGAAGGCACAGCCGCCGCCGAAGCCATGACCCTCTGCCTGCGCGCCCGCTCGCGCAAATCGCAGGCTAACGTCTTCTTCGTCTCTGCCCGCTGCCACCCGCAAACTATCGCTGTCGTGCAGACGCGCGCCCAGCCATTGGGTATCGAAGTCGTCGTGGGCGACCATGAAACGTATGATTTCAGCCAGCCCACTTTTGGCGCGTTGGTGCAGTACCCCACCAGCGACGGCGACGTGCTGGATTATGGCGATTTCTGCGCCCAGGCGCACGCGCACGAGGCGCTGGTGGTGGTTGCCGCCGACCTGCTGGCGCTCACCCTGCTGCGCCCGCCGGGCGAATTTGGCGCGGACGTGGTGGTGGGCAACAGCCAGCGCTTTGGCGTGCCCATGGGGTATGGCGGGCCCCACGCCGCCTTTATGGCTACCAAAGAAAGCTACCAGCGCCTGATGCCGGGGCGCTTGATTGGCGTTTCTATAGACGCCACAGGCAAGCCTGCTCTGCGCCTGGCGCTGCAAACGCGCGAGCAGCACATTCGCCGCGACAAAGCCACCAGTAACATTTGCACGGCGCAGGTGCTTTTAGCCGTCATGGCTTCTATGTACGCCGTCTACCACGGGCCCGATGGACTGGCGCGCATTGCCCGCCGCGTCCACCTGCTCACCGCCATGTTGGCTGACGGTTTGCAGCAGCTTGGCTACACGCTCAACGCCGCCCCCGTTTTCGACACGATCACAGTTACCGGTGGGCCCCGCCAACAGGATGAGATTGCCGCCGCCGCCCTGGCGCGACGTATCAACCTGGCGCTGTACAACGATGGTCGCGTCGGCGTCTCGCTGGATGAAACTTGTTCTGTGGCTGATTTGCACGATCTGTTCGCCGTTTTTGGGGCGGCGCCCGGCGAGATGGATATCGAAGCGCTGGCGGACGCCGTTGACCTGGAATACACTGCCCCACATCTACGCCACAGCAGCTACCTCACCCATCCCGTTTTCAACACCCACCACTCCGAAACGGAAATGGTGCGCTATATTCACCAACTGCAGTCCCGCGATCTATCCCTGGTGCACTCCATGATCCCGCTCGGTTCCTGCACCATGAAACTGAACGCCACTACGGAGATGATCCCCGTTACCTGGCCTGAATTCGGACAACTGCACCCGTTTGTCCCTTTGTCCCAGGCGGAAGGGTACCAGATTCTCTTCCAACGGCTGGAAGCAGCCTTGTGCGAGATTACGGGCTTTGCCGCCGCCTCCTTGCAGCCTAATGCCGGCTCCCAGGGAGAATACACCGGCTTGCTCACCATTCGCGCCTACCATCACGCCCACGGCGACGATCAGCGGCACATCTGCCTCATTCCCAGTTCGGCTCACGGCACAAATCCCGCCAGCGCGGTGCTTGCCGGCATGGAAGTCGTCGTGGTAGCCTGCGATGATCATGGCAACATTGACGTAGATGACCTGCGCCAGAAAGCCGCCGCTCACCAAGAGCATCTGGCGGCGCTGATGGTCACTTACCCCTCCACGCATGGTGTGTTTGAAGCCGCCATCAAAGAAATCTGCCAGATCGTGCACGAGAACGGCGGTCTGGTGTATATGGATGGCGCCAATATGAACGCTCTGGTGGGCCTGTGCCGTCCGGCGGAATTTGGCGCGGATGTCTGCCACCTGAATCTACACAAGACTTTTTGCATTCCGCACGGCGGCGGCGGGCCGGGTATGGGCCCCATCTGTGTGACGGAAAAGTTGGCGCCCTACCTGCCGGGCCACCCGCTGGCGCCAGGCGTGGGTGGCAGCCAGGCTATCGGGCCTGTATCCGCCGCGCCCTGGGGCAGCCCCAGCATCCTGGTTATCTCCTACGCCTACATTGCCATGATGGGCGCGGCGGGGTTGGCGCAGGCGACCAAACTGGCTATCTTGAACGCCAACTATGTGGCGCACCGTCTCGATCCTTACTTCCCGGTGCTGTATAAAGGGGAAAACGGGCGGGTGGCGCACGAGTGTATTGTAGACCTGCGCCATTTGAAGGAGTTTGCCGCCGTGGACGACGTGGCGAAGCGGCTGATGGACTTCGGCTTCCACGCCCCCACCATGTCCTTCCCCGTGCCGGGCACGCTCATGATTGAACCAACGGAAAGCGAACCGCTGGAGGAGCTAGACCGTTTCTGCGAGGCCCTCATTACCATTCGCGCCGAAATGCAGGCCATCGAAAACGGCGAAATGGACGCAGACAACAACCCCCTCAAAGGCGCGCCGCACACGGCAGAGGTAGTCATTAGCGACAACTGGGATCGTCCTTATTCCCGCGAACAGGCCGCCTTTCCCACTCCCTGGGTGCGCGCGCATAAGTTCTGGCCCGCCGTCAGCCGCATTGACAACGTCTACGGCGACCGCAATCTGTTCTGCGTTTGCCTGCCCGTGGCTGAATACGCCTGATCTCGCGGCACAGCTGACGGTTTGGAATCAGGGGCAGGTTAGAAACCTGCCCCTGATTGAGGTACGCCCATATCCCGCTTCTCACTGACGCTCTTTTAAGGACAGCGCTATGCAATATCGCTCAATGCCCGTCACGATGTGGTTTGACGTCAGGCTGGTTATGCGACCGTCTCCCATTCACGGAATTGGCGTATTTGCTACCCATCCCATTCAGGCTGGCACGCGCCTGATGGAAGTGTCCGGTGGAGTTGTCTACACCTCGGCAGATTGGCGCACCGGGAAGGTGCTGTTAGCGGCGGAAATGTATAACGAAGGGCAGCTTGACACAGACCTGTTCATTGCCACCCCTAAAGCAATTGACTATTATGTCAATCATTCGTGCGACCCCAATATGTTAAGCTGTATCGCGCAGCATGACATCCAGGAGGGCGAAGAAATCACCACTGATTTCGCTTATTGCGAAGCCAGCCCGGACTACCTCCTGGAGCCGTGTGCCTGCGGCTCCGCCTTGTGTCGGGGACGAGTCACGGGTAATGATTGGCAAATACCGGAGCTTCAAGAACGTTATCAGGGTCATTTCACGCCCTACATCGAGCGGCTCATACGCACAGCAAGCCTCAATTTGAACGACTGTGCTTCTTTCAAAGCAAGTTGTTGAGTCACTAGTGACTTTAGTCATCGTCTACTGGTGACAGTTGTAACTTTGCCGGCATCTCCACCTGATTACCATAATTTATGTAGGCTATTGTCCCTACGCGCCCACGTCCCCTGCCCTGTAGCCAGGCGCAGCCATCTATTCACCCCACAGCCCTCTGCTTATTATTCTTTCTGACCGATTGGTAAGGCATACCCCAGTTGCAGCCTGAACCTGAAAGCTGGGAAGGAGAATACATCATGCAGACCAGACGTATTGTTATTTATGTTTCCGCCGCCGAAGTGCCGCGGCGACACCAGGTTGAACTGACCGTCAACCGCATTTTGGCCACCTATGACCAGTTCCTGCTGGCGGAGGCCACCGAAGCCCAAATGCAAACTTTGCAGCGTCAGGGCTTC
>JAGVTM010000134.1 GCA_019136785.1 Chloroflexota bacterium
CCGGGCGCAGGCTGGCGTCTACCCAACCCATGTGGTAGTGCATCATGCCGGCAAAGAGGCTCGCGGGGGCGCCGTTCATTTGCAGCACGTCTCGCATTTCGGCTTCGACGGCGGCTATCATGGTCTGCGATAGGGAGGTGAAAATATCTGTCATGCGAACTTCCTGAAAATTACAGCCGGGGGAATTGCCTAGAAGGCCGGGTGCAGAGGCGTCTGGCTAAGGGCAGCCAGATCGGCGGCGCCGGCGCAAAACATGGCAATGCGTAGTTCCTGGGTGATGGTGTCTGCCAGGTCGGCGACAGCGGCGACGCCGCCGTTGACGGCAGCCCGCAGGAAATCGCCGGCGATGCCGCCCAGATTGGCGCCGAGGGCAATGCACTTGGCGATGTCAATGCCCGTTTTCAAGCCGCCGCTGGCAAAAATGGGCAGGTGGGGGGCGGCTTGCCGGCAGAAGCGCACGCTGTCCGCCGTGGGAATGCCCCAATCAATGAAATTGCCGGCAATGCGGGCATGGCGGGCGGTGGGGGCGCGATACATTTCCACCTGGCTCCAACTGGTGCCGCCGGCGCCAGCCACGTCAATGGCGGCAATGCCGGCATCCGCCAGACGGCGGGCGGCGGCTTCATCAAACCCCCAGCCCACTTCCTTGGCGATAACGGGCACGGCTAACTGGGCGCACAGCGTTTCGATTTTGCTATAAAGATGGCTGAAATCCCCATCTCCTTCCGGCTGCACCGCTTCTTGTAGGGCGTTAAAGTGCAGGATCAAGGCATCTGCCTGGGCTATCTCCACGGCGCGCTGCATCTGCGCCAGCCCGTAGCCATAATTTAGCTGCACCGCGCCCATGTTGGCGAACAGCAAAATGTCGGGGGCCACATCGCGCACCTGAAAGGTGTAAGCCAGGCTGTCATTTTCGATGGCGGCGCGCATGGAACCTAACCCCATAGCCATGCCCACCTGCTGCGCCGCCGCCGCCAGAGTACGGTTGATGTGGTACGCTTCTTCTGTGCCGCCCGTCATAGAGGAGATGAAAACGGGCGTCCGCAAGCGTTTGCCAAAGAGGGTCGTGGTGGTATCAAGGGCAGCCAGATTGAGTTCTGGTAGGGCCTGGTGCAGAAAGGTATACCGCTCCAGCCCGGTGGTCACGCCTTTGAAAGCCACGTCTTTTTCGACGTTAATGCGGATGTGATCGGCTTTGCGCTGTTCCACCTGTCCCACAACAGGGTTACCCTGAGCGCTCATGTAGGTCCTCCAATCGTTCCAGCGAAACTGGCCTCGCCGGGCGTTTTTTCTAAAAGCAAAGTGAAATACACCCGTCTTTGCGGTAAGTAGATGCAGGGAGTATACCTTGTGGTTTGCGGTTTTGCTAACGCTGGCGCAGGCGGCGGCGGGCAATCACGCCGTGGCCTGCGCGTTCGACCGCCTCGCGAAAACCGCTTGCGCCGAACTTCTGTGGCAGGCATGACGGGCTGTGACAGGCTCAGCCCCGGCAAGGGGAAGTGGTGATGGGTATTTCGGCTATTGCGTGTAATATAGAGGAGCAGCGACGCAGGGTTAGCGTTGCCTGTGCAGCGGTTACCTTTTGGGACTCTCCGCTACAATTGACGTTAGCCCGGCGATGGGCTGATTAAGTGACCGTCCAAAAATAAGTTCGTAGTACCGGCTTTAGCCGTTCAGACCGCTAAAGTGGTTACTACGAGCCAAAACGGGAAGTGATTTTTAGACGATTACTAAGCAGTTCAACCTCTGCAGAGCGGTTGGACAACTCTGGCACAATATTGTGACACCATGAGGAGGAAATATGCGTGTATTGATTACGGGGGGCGCCGGCTTTCTCGGCTCTCATTTGTGCGAACGATTCCTGGCTGAAGGGCATACCGTCGTGGCCATGGACAACCTGATCACGGGCAGCACGGATAACATTGCGCACCTGATCGGCAATGAGCGTTTCAGCTTTATCAAGCACAACGTCAGCAACTACATTTACCTGGATGGGCCAGTGGATGCTGTGCTGCACTTCGCTTCGCCCGCCAGCCCTAACGACTACCTGGAGCACCCCATTCATACCCTTAAGGTGGGCTCGCTGGGCACGTTGAACACGATTGGCCTGGCTAAAGCCAAAGGCGCGCGTTACCTGTTGGCTTCTACCAGCGAGGTGTACGGCGACCCGCAGGTGAACCCGCAACCTGAGAGCTACTGGGGGCACGTCAACCCGATTGGGCCGCGCGGCGTCTATGATGAAGCCAAGCGCTTCGCCGAAGCCATGACGATGGCTTACCAGCGGTATCATGGCGTGGAAACGCGCATTGTGCGTATCTTCAACACTTATGGGCCGCGCATGCGCCTGAACGATGGGCGGGTCGTGCCCAACTTTATCAAGCAGGCGCTGTTGGGCGAGCCGTTGACCGTCTATATGGGTGGGCAGCAGACGCGCTCTTTTCAGTATTGCAGCGATCTGGTGGAAGGCGTTTATCGTTTGCTATTTTCGGACGAGCGGCTGCCGGTGAACATTGGCAACCCGAATGAAATGACGATTGTGGACTTTGCGCGGGAAGTTATTCGCATCTCTGGCAGTTCGTCGGAAATCCATTACGTGGAGCCGACGGATGAGCGGATTACGGATGACCCGAAAGTACGCCGCCCGGACATCAGCAAGGCGCGGCGGGTGTTGGGCTGGGAGCCCGTGGTGGGATTGGAGGCAGGCTTGCGCAAGACTTTGGATTACTTCCGAGGGCGCGTTTGAAAACAGCGGGCGCAGTAGGACTGGCGGCAGCGCTGTTGTCCGGATTGGTTGTGGCGGCGCTGCCGGTTTGGGCAGCGGCGCTGCTGCTGGCGGGGACGGCGGCGCTGCTGCTGATGCTGGTGGAGCCATTGGTGGGATTGGCGCTGATGCTGCTGGCTGGCCCCTTTGGCGCATTTGAGAATCGGGTCTGGGGCAGCCAACTGCTGGACAGTGGGCAGCTTTTGTTCTTGCTGGCAGCGGCTGTCTGGTTGAGCCAGGGGGCGGTGCGGCGGCGTGTGCGGCTGCCCCTGGCGCGGCTGCATTTGCCGCTGGCGGCATTCGCAGGCGTGGCGGCTGTCTCGCTGCTGGACGCGCCGTCGGTCGTGGCCGGTCTGCGGGAGCTGGTGAAGTGGTTGGAGATTGGTTTGCTATCCATCATGGTAGTAGACCTGGCAACCACGTCGCCGCGCTGGCGGCGGATGCCGGCAGCATGGACGGCGCGCATCCTGGTGGGTATCTTGCTGCTGGCGGGCACGAGCCAGGCGGTGGGCGGCATCTGGCAGGCGGTCATTCGGGGCACGGGGCCAGAATTCTTTCACGTCTCCGGTCGTTTTTACCGGCCATATGGCACGTTTGACCAGCCGAATCCGTTTGGCGGCTACGTGGGCTTGAACGCCTGTCTGGCGCTAGGGGCGCTGGCCGGCCTGGCGGCGGCGCATTGGCGGGCGCGCCGCTGGGGCACGTGGGCGGAACGGTTGTGGCTGCTGTTTGTGGCAGGCGCGGCAGCGACTACTACAGCGACGCTGGTCTTGTCCTGGAGCCGCGGCGCCTGGTTGGGTTTTGCCGCGGGCGCGGCGACGCTGCTGTTTTTCTGGCCACGGCGGCGGGTGTGGGGAGCGGCGGCGCTGCTGGGCGGGTTGGGCTTGTTTGTGGTGGGGGCGGGCGTGGGGATTGTGCCGGCATCCCTCACGCAACGCCTGACCAGTTTTACCGCCGAATTCACTCTGGGGGACGTGCGCGGCGTGGACATCAACGACGCCAATTACGCCGTACTGGAGCGGCTGGCGCACTGGCAGTCGGCGCTGGACATGGCCCGCGACGAGTTATGGATGGGGGTGGGGTTTGGCAATTATGAGTCTGCCTATCCTGCCTATGCCTTGATTAACTGGCCCTATGCTCTGGGACACGCACATAATTATTACCTTAATTTGCTGGCAGAAGTAGGTGTCGCCGGTATAATCGCGTACCTGATTTTCTGGGCAGCCGTTGTCTGGCAAGCCGCGCGGCTGCTGCCGCGCCTGCCTCTGGCGGAACGGGGCATGGCGTTGGGCTTGCTGGCGGCGTGGGCGGCGCTGACGGTGCATCACCTGGTGGATAAGTTGTATGTTAACAACGTTTATCTCCACCTGGGCGTGATGCTGGCTTTGCAGCAGGTGTTGGCGCGCGGCGTTCAAGATTCAGAGGCAGCGGTTTGTGGCAAACCGGTCGTGGATGAAGGGTGATGTATGAGTGCGTTTTTTTATGCGATTGTGGGCAGAACGGGGCTGAACCCGATGGAAGCCAAGCGGTTTGTGAAGTTCAGCGTGGTGGGCGCGTTTGGGGCGGTGGTTGATTTTGGTTCGTTTAATCTGTTGGTGACGCTTTTTCAGACGACGGGGTTGGTGAAGGGGCAGATTATGCCGGCAGTCGCCGGCTCTATCTCCTTTGTGTTAGCCATTATCAGCAACTTTATCTGGAACCGTTATTGGACCTATCCCGATTCGCGCAGTAAGCCGTTGGCGCGCCAGTTTTTGCAGTTCTTCTTCGTGAACGCGCTGGCGCTGCTGATTCGGGCGCCGGTGCTCACTTATACCCACCAGCCTTTTTCGCGGTTGGTGTCGGCGGTTGTGCCGGCATTAGACCCTTACGCCCTCCGGCTGGGCAAAAACATGGCTCTGGCGTTGGCTGTGGGATTGGCGCTGTTCTGGAACTTCTTTGTCAACCGCTACTGGACTTATAATGACGTGGATAAAGCCAAAGCGCCGGCGCCGCTGCGCAATCAAGATGACAGCCTATGAAGACCACGCCTAAACCTGCCGACGTGAAAGTGGATCGCCAGACGCGGCAGATGATCATTCGCTGGAACGATGGTCAGGAGTGCCGCTATCCTTTTGATGGGCTGCGGGCGATT
>JAGVTM010000495.1 GCA_019136785.1 Chloroflexota bacterium
CCCATTCCAATTCCAGCGATACGCGGCGATCGCGCTGCGCGCGAATCAGAGGGCGCTACGCGCCAGATCAGAGGGACAGAGACCAGAGGATCAGCGATCAGCGGTGAAAAATGGCGGCGTCTGTTCCTGGCCGCGCCTGCGTGCAGGCCGGGCGAATAACAACTGCCCCGGCCCCTGGGTATCGTCCCTGGGTCGGGGCTTCTTTCTGGAGAGCCCCATGTACCAGCAGTTGACAGAGTGGGATAATCTACTATGGGCTTATCGCAAAGCCAGCAAGGGCAAACGTGGTCACCCGAACGTAGCCGCTTTTGAGTTCTGGCTGGAAGACAATCTGCTGCAACTGCAGTCCGAACTGCGTCATTTCACCTACCAGCCCGGCCCTTACGTCAGCTTCACCATTCACGAACCCAAACAGCGCCTGATCAGCGCCGCCCCTTTCCGCGACCGGGTGGTCCACCATGCTTTGTGCAACTTGATTGAACCCATCTTTGAACGCAGCTTCATCGCTGACAGCTACGCCAACCGCGTAGGCAAAGGTACCCACCATGCCCTGGCCCGCTGCCAACAGTTTGCCCGCCGCTTTCGCTATGTGTTAGCCTGCGACGTGCGTCAGTTTTTCCCCAGCATTGATCACGCCGTTCTGCAGCATATTCTGGCGCGCAAACTCCAGGATAAGGACGTGCTATGGCTGGCGGAACAGATTCTATCCAGCGGCGAAGGCGTCCTGAGCGAAGCGTATGAAATGGTTTATTTTCCTGGCGACGACCTGTTTGCCATCAATCGCCCGCGCGGGCTGCCCATCGGCAACCTCACCAGCCAGTTTTGGGCTAACTGTTATCTCAACCCGTTTGACCATTTCGTCAAACGAGAATTAGGCTGCACGGGATATGTGCGCTATGTGGATGATTTGCTGTTTTTCGCTGACGACAAAGCGGATCTGTGGCAGTGGCGAGAAGCAGTCATCGAGCGCCTGGCTCGCTTTCGCCTCACCATTCATCCGCACGCTCAGCCGCAGCCCGTTAGCGAGGGCGTGCCGTTTTTGGGATTTACCGTCTTTCCCGAACGAAGACGGCTGAAACGGCGCAAAGGCGTCTAC
This sequence comes from Chloroflexota bacterium, assembly GCA_019136785.1. Classification (GTDB taxonomy): domain Bacteria; phylum Chloroflexota; class Anaerolineae; order Promineifilales; family Promineifilaceae; genus JAGVTM01. The sequence goes on from JAGVTM010000495.1 coordinate 1,097, forward strand.
TTCCAGCGGCGGCTGGAACGGCTCATTGCTGCCTACGCGCGCGGCGAAATGACCCTGGATCAGTTAACCGCCAGTGTACGCGGTTGGACCAACCATGTCCGTTATGGCAACACAGTCGGCTTACGCAAAGCCATCCTCACCCGCCGCCTGATTCCGCCAGTTGTCCAGCGCTAAACAGAACTGTACAATGTTTTGCACCAGTCAACTTGTAGGACAATTTGCCAAATTGTCCCACTTTTCACTTTCCTTTAAGTGCAGTGCTACTTTCGCAGAAGACACAGATTTATTTTGTGAGAGGTTTAGAGTCAGCGCTTCTGACCACTGATCACTATCTTTCAAAGGAGACAACACGGGCTACAAGCCCGCCACGATGAATGAAAACCGTTCGTAGTAGGCACTTTAGTGCCGTCAGAAGGCGATGAATCGCCTACTACGAACGTATTTTCGAAGGAGCAGAAGAAATGGATGAAACAACTATTATTATCGTAGTCGCTATTTTTGCCTTAATCGTGATTGGGGCTTTTGTGGTATACCCCAAAGTAAAAGTGCGCATTCAGGCTGGGGGAATGGGGTTAGATATTAAGGGGTCTAAAGAGAAGTCGCCGGCCCGTCCTGGCGTGAATATTGCCGATGCGGTCAGCGATGAGGGAGGTATCCAGGCCACGGACAAGACGGGCCGCGGCGTCAACATTGAGCGCGTCAATGCCAGAGAGAGTATCCACGCCAGCAGCGAGGAACCAGACCACCCAAAAGCGTAAGCCCCGCAGCGGGGCCGCCTGTTGTGGGGCTGCAGCAAGCCACTATCAGCCAGGCGAACGCGGGCAGGGACGTTATTGCCGTCGCCGGGAATTATTACGCCGCCGGCGACGAAACAGACCCATCGGCGCTGCGCGCGGCTTACCTCAGCCGGCTGCTGTGGCGCGCCAACACCCTTTCCCTGGCCGGCATTGACCCCAAAACCGCCAGCGACCAGGCTGAAGCCCGCTTGCAGTTGTCCGCTGTCTACACCGCCCTGCTTACCGGGAGCCAGGAAGCGGCGTGGGAGGCGGCCCCGCCGCAGAGCCGGCAGCGCCGCGAAGCAATAGAGCGACTGCGGCCGGCGTCGGCGGTAGCCCAACTGAACCAGCACCAACGGCTGGTGCTGTTAGGCGACCCAGGCAGCGGCAAAAGCACGTTTGTCAACTTCGTGGCTGGCTGCCTGGCGGGCGCCGGGTTGGGGCACGAAACCATCAACCTGGATTTGCTGACAGCCCCTTTGCCCGATGACGACGGCGAAGCCGGGCAAGAACGGCAGGTGTGGCGGCATGGGGCGCTGCTGCCCGCGCTGGTCGTGCTGCGCGATTTTGCCGCCCGCAGCCTGACTGCCGCCCAAACAGGCAAAGCCGTCCAGTTGTGGGATTATATCACTCAGGAGTTGGCAGATGCTTCGCTGGGCGCTTACGCACCCCATTTGCAGCGCACCTGGCAAGCAGAGGGCGGGCTGCTGCTGTTGGATGGGTTGGACGAACTGCCCACGGCGCAGCACCAGCGGCGGCAGATCAAAGAGATTGTCACCGATTTTGCCGCCGCTTGCCCGCGCGTGCGCCTCCTGGTCACCAGCCGCACCTACGCTTACCAGCAGCAAGATTGGCGGCTGCCCGGTTTTGCCGAGACGGTGTTAGCCCCTTTTACGCCGGGTCAGATGCGCCGTTTTGTGGATGCCTGGTATGCCCATATTGCCCCGCTGCGGCAGATGCGCCTGGATGATGCCCGTGGGCGGGCGGAACTGCTCAAAGCCACCATTTTGGGGAATGAGCGGCTGCGGCGACTGGCGGAACGTCCGCTGTTGCTGACGTTGATGGCCAGCTTGCACGCCTGGCGCGGCGGCAGTCTGCCGGAAGAGCGGGAGAAACTGTACAACGATGCCGTGGAACTGCTGCTGGATTGGTGGGAAAGCCCCAAGGTGCTGCGCGGCAGCGACGGGCGCATTATCTTGCAGCAGCGCAGCCTGGCGGAACTGCTCAAAGTCGGCCCGGACAAAGTGCGCGGGCTGCTGCACGAACTGGCTTTCCACGCTCACGCCCGCCAGCCGGCCGGCGTGACGGAGACCGCCGACATTGCCGAAGAGGATCTGGTCAGCGGTTTAATGCGCCTCAGCCAGCGCCAGGAAGATGCCGTCAATCCGGCGCTGCTGGTGGAATACCTGGACCATCGCGCCGGCTTGATTATTCCCCGCGGTCAGGGGGTGTACACCTTTCCCCACCGCACTTTCCAGGAGTATCTGGCTGCCTGCTACCTGGCGGACTATGGCTATCCCGACCAGGCGGCGGAACTGGCGCGGGCAGAGCCTAACCGCTGGCGCGAGGTAGTCTTGCTGGCGGGGGCCAAGACAGCTCGCGGCGGGGCTTTTGCCATCTGGCCTTTGGTAAATGCTCTCTGTTACGAAGAAGCGGAAACAGCCCCGGCTGCCCCCACAGCCGCCGCTGCCCCCGCAGCCGTGTGGGGGGCGCACCTGGCGGGGCAGGCGTTGGTGGAGACGGCAGACCTGGCCCGCGTCAGCCGCGCCAACCAGCCCAGCGTGGATCGGGTGCGCCGCCGGCTGGCGCAGGCAATACGGGGAACGACGCTGCCGGCTGCGGAGCGGGCGCTGGCCGCCGCCAGCCTGGCGCGGCTGGGCGAGACGCGCCCAGAGGTGTTGGAAGTAGACGCCATGCAGTTCTGCCTGGTCCCATCCGGGCCGTTTTGGATGGGCAGCGAAGGTAGGCGTGATGAGGAGAAGCCGCTGCACCAGGTGCATACTCCTTATGATTACTGGTTGGGGCGCTATCCCGTGACCAATGCCCAGTTTGGACAGTTTACGGCAGATGGGGGATACGGCGCGGCGGCGTACTGGCCCGAAGCGGCGGCGGCGGGCGTCTGGAAAGGGGGACAGGTCAAGGGTTGGACAGGGGGTTGGCGCGCCCAGCCTTATGATTTTGGCCCGCGCTGGCAAGGCGCTAACCAGCCCGTGATCGGCGTGACCTGGTATGAGGCGTTAGCTTTTTGCCGCTGGCTGACGACGCGCTGGCGGCAGGCGGGCTGGCTGCGGGATACCTGGCAGGCGGCGCTGCCCTCGGAGGCGGAATGGGAGAAGGGCGCCCGCGGCGGGATAGAGATTGTCGCCAGACCGGTCACGGCCACGGGCGAGACGTTATTGGCCGCGGCTGCGCCGCCGCCGCTAAAGAACCCGCAGCCGCAGCGCCGCTATCCCTGGGGGGAGGAACCGGACCCGGAACGGGCCAACTACGCCGACAGCAACATTGGCGCGACCAGCGGCGTGGGCTGCTTCGCCGCCGGGCAAACGGTTTACGGGCTGGAAGAAATGAGCGGGAACGTGTGGGAGTGGACGCGCAGCCACTGGCAGGCATACCCGTATGATGCGCAAGATGGCCGAGAGGTTTTGCGCCGCCAACGAATAGACGCAACCGTTCTTCGTGGCGGCGCCTATGGTAACAGCGATGACGCGCCGCGTTGCGCGTTCCGCTTCAGGCTCGCCCCGTACAGCGACATCGACGACATTGGTTTTCGGGTGGTGGTGTCCCCATTTTTCACCGCTGATCGCTGATCCCTCTGGCCTCTGTCCCTCTGATCCGGCGCGCAGCGCCCTCTGATTCCCCCAAAACGCCCCGTAGAGCGGATTGGCAATGGGTGTGTTTCATTTCAGTTGAAAGTCACACCGCTAAGGGTAATTGTGCATACCCTCGGTTTGTATTAGGTGGTTGAACATTCTTATCTGTAACCAGGGATTTTTTCGCTGAACTAGGTGGTTGAACATTCTTATCTGTAACCAGGGATTTTTTCGCTGAACGTCTGACAAGAGTTGACAAGGAGGGTAAGAGAATCTCCTCTGGCCAGTCAGACTGATACAAACGCCGCTGACGTTGTTGTTTTCGAAAACGATGATAGTCATCCCAATCATTATTTTCGGCGACGGCTCGCAAGTGGAGCAAGTTTTCTGCGCCGTCAATAGACCAGCGCATTCCAGACAATTCCATGCGATCTTTAACAAAATGGCGGCAAACGCCTTCGATTACGCCGGAAGCAATCGGCCAACCATGTTGCAAATAAGTGGCATAGTCCATGTAAGCCTGGTTATTCTCGTAGTAGTTGGCCACTTTTTGTAAGATTTTTCGCTGGCTGGCGGTCCGACCTTTCTCTTGAGCCAGTTGGTGGAAACGGGTTGCCAGAGAACTGGCCTGACCATTGAGCAAGGGGCGGGTGTGTTCTAAAACCCAGGTCTGGCGGTCGGGGCTATCCTGACCGTAGAGAGCCGAGGCCACTTGCCAGAGGTATTCATAGGCATGGATAAAGTCCAAAATGAGGGTGAAATCAGGGAATCGCTGGCAAAGATGAGCCTGGAGAGATTTATCGCCATCGCATAACATGACCCGATGTTGGATATGGTCACCCATTCGTTTGTCTACTTCACCTTGCAAACGGTCTAGAGCAGCGGGCTTGCCAGCCAGCGTCCCCCACAGTTGTTTGTGCTGTGGCTTGGAGCGTGTGATGGTCGTTTTCTCTGACTTTCCCTCCAGGAGGCTGCGTACAACCTCATCCACTGTACGGGGTGCGGGCTGGATGGTGTAGAGGGCGGTGGCGGTGACCGCTTTCTTCTTGCTGCGGGCCTCACCCCGTTTGAGCCGGACTTTATCTTTGTTAGCGCTGGCCTTGATGATGGGCACGCCTTTACCATCTGCTTGGGCAACTAAAATGGCTCCTTCTTCCACAGCCGGTGGTGGCGGCTTCTGCTCATAATAGGCCGCCGCATCGACCGCATCGCTACCAATAAACTGTTGGATGCAGCGTTTGGAAAGGCCAATCTCTAGCAAGCGCTCGATGATGGCTACTTCCTGACCGAAGGGAATATAGACCCCTAACTCATCATGCAATTCTCGCAGAAAGTCGGAGTAGCTGTCTTCTCCTAACCCCAGTTCAGCGTCTAAAGGTGAGTAGCCGCCGGCTCCTTTTCGATAAAAGTACGGCCGATTGATTTCTAGCTCGCCAAAGATGGAATAGTAGTCGCGTGATTTCTCGCTATGATACGGCAACCTGTCACCTTTCTGGTTTACGGCCTCTTTTCGAGGCACTGCTTGTGAACGCATGTCAAAATAGAGCTGCATCAGTTTTGCGCCCATCCTCAAGAGTTGTTTGAAAAGATGGCGCTCTATTTGGTCGGCTGTACATTTTTGACCATCGACATTTGTTACCATTGACAATATGATTTCAAAGTCAGAACGAATCGTTTCCGGTATGATTATGGGTAAGTTGAAAGTCATCTCTCTCTCCTGTTGTTATGTTTTTGCTGATTCATAACTATCCAGGAAATCGGTATGACTTTCAACTGTTTTTCAACTCATTTGAAACACACCC
>JAGVTM010000425.1 GCA_019136785.1 Chloroflexota bacterium
ACAGTAACCATTCACCAATTCACCAATTCTCCCATTAATTATTCTCTTTACTCAACTTATCCAATATATCCGCCGCCAGATCATGCAGCCCAAACGCCGGAAGCACTTACTCCCCCTGCGCAAACGACCGCACCGCACGCAGCAGCTTCATCTCCCGCTCCGGCTCATTCGACTCCAGATTCAGCGCGCACCCCACCCCAAACCCCGTCGGCTGATCAATAGACTGCCCCGCCTTATCCATGCCCTGATTCAACTGCGTCTTAATCAACTCAATCAAACCCGTTGGCACAATATCATAATTATCCATCGCCTCTGGATAATCCCCAATTCGCGTCGGATCCCCCATCACCACAAACAAATTCCGCACCCCCAACGCATGAGCCGCCAGCAAATCCCCCTGCACCCGCAGCAAATTCCGCCCCCGCGTCGGGAAATGCAAAATAGCCTCCATGCCCACCTGCTGCTGCAGCAAATACGCCGCCGCCCAGGCGCTCATCCGCATCCGCGCCAGCGGGCTATCCGCCACGTCAATAAAGTGCGCTCCCGCCTCCTTTAACATGCGCGCCCCCGCCAGCAGCCGCTCCGTCGTCAAACCTCGCGGCGGACTCATCTCCACCGTCACAATAAACTGCCCCGTTCGCAGCATTTCCGCCAGCGCCGTCGGGCGTTCTGCCGGCAATATCCCCCCCTCCCCCATCTCCACCGAAACCTGCGGCAGTTCACGCGGGCTGGGGCCCGGCGCATCCAACGCCTGCCGCATCGCCGCAATGTGCGCCTCCGTCGTGCCGCAGCAGCCGCCCACCAGGGATGCCCCTGCCTTCACAAAAGCCCGCGCATAATCCCCAAAATAGGCGGGCGTTGCCGGATACAGCACCCGTCCCCCTTCCGTCTGCTCCGGCCAACCCGCGTTCGGCGACGCCGCCAGCAGCACATCCGGCGCAGCCTGCCGCATCGTCACCAGCAGGCGCAGCGCCTGCGCCGGCCCGCTGCCGCAATTCACGCCGATAGCGTCCACGTCCAACGCCGCCAGCCGCCGCGCCACATCCGCCGCGCGATTCCCCAGCAGCGTCCGGTCATCCCGCGTAAACGTCATCTGCGCCACCACCGGCAGGTCAGGCGCTACCAGGCGCGCGGCATTCACCGCCGCCTCCACTTCCTTCAAATCCGACATCGTTTCAATCAGCAGCAAATCCACGCCCCCCGCTCCCGGCAGCCCTTCCGGCGCCGCCGCCAGCGCCGCTATCTGCTCCGCAAAAGCCGCCTCCGCCTGCTCCTGCTTCACCCGTCCCAACGGCGCCAGACGCACTCCCAACGGCCCCACCGAACCCGCCAGCAGCACCGGTCGAAACGTCCCCAAAATCACCCGCCGCGCCAGCGCCACCGCCGCTCTATTGATGGCGGCCACCTCCTCCTCCAGCCCATACTCGCTCAATTTGAACCGGTTTGCCCCAAAGCTGTTCGTCTCAATGATGTCCGCCCCCGCATCAATATACAGGCGGTGAATCTCCGCCACCAGCGCCGGATTATCCCGGCACAGCGCATCAAAACACTGCCCAATCGTCGCCCCCCGCGCGTGCAGCATCGTGCCCATCGCCCCATCCACCAACAAAGGCCCCTGACTCAACCGCTCTCTAAACGCTTCCCGATTCATCACACCACCCTATCCCCAACACAGTAGCGCAAGCTTCCAGCCTGCTTCCTCATCCCCAAACCGTAGCGCAGGCTTCCAGCCTGCTTCCTCGCTTTCGTGCAAATTCGCGCCTGACACCCACCACGATTAAGTGCAGCGTTCCTGCGGTAAAAAAAACCTTCTGGGCAAAACTCTATTCCTCAAAAAACAACGACTGAATCAACGCCGCCGCCTTATCATTCACCAACACCAACACGCTCGCCCCGCTTTCCGTCGTATAACTGATGACATAATTATAATCCAAAACCGCGCTCTGTATATTGCCGGCAGGAATATCACTCGCGCTCTTTGCCAGCCGCAAAATCTGATCCAGACTTAAATCCGTGCGCACGCTTTCGCTCACCTGCTGGTACAAAAACGGCGCCTGCCGCAGCAGTTCCCCCACCCCCAGGCTCAGCATCCGGTCGCGCACCGCCAGCACCACCTGCTGCTGCCGCTGCGCCCGCCCAAAATCATTGTCCACATGCCGCGTCCGCGCATACTTCAGCGCCAGTTCGCCGCTCAAATGCTGCTGCCCCGCCGGAATGTACAACGGATCATACCCATAGTACATATCCGGATAAGTCGGATCATAAATATCAAAAGGCACATTCACATCAATCCCCCCCAATGCATCCACCGTCTGCGTCACCGCGTTAAAATCCACCAGAATGTAATGATCAATAGGCACGCCCAGGTTGTAGGTAACAGTCTGCATAGACAGCGTCGCCCCTGCCGCCGGGTTGTTGCCGCGCGCGCCATAGACAAAAGCCGTATTGATCCGGTCCCGCCCATAACCTGGAATAACCACGTACAGGTCGCGCGGCACAGAAAGAATGGAAGCCTGGTTTGTGACCGGGTTAAAAGACAGCAGCATCATCGTGTCCGTGCGCGAAATAAACGGATCCCCTGGCCGGCGGTCAATCCCCATCAGCAAAATGGTAATCCGATCAGACCCGCCCCAGGGTAGCTGCGTCGGCAAGGGCGTAGGCGTTGGCTCGTCAGGCGGCAGCGACGGCACAAGCAGCGGCCCCTCTTGTTCCAGCGTTCGCAAGTCAATGCCGGCAACCTCCTCCGCCGCCGCCGCCACCGGATTAAATGGGCGGTGCAAGAAAGCGTCAACCGTAAGAAAAACGAAAATAGACACCGTAATGCCCGAAAAAAGAAAAGCCGCCGTCAGCGCCGCGCTGAGCCATGCCGGCAAAATGGCCTGTCGTCCTGTTCGTTGCGAAAATTTAGCCACACGTAACTCCTACAAACACGTAGGTCGGGCATCCTTGCCCGACCCTCACCCTTTCCAACCAAAACAACTCCGCTAAGTGCAGCGCCACCGCCGCCCAATTCGCGGCAAAACCTTCTCTATTATAATCCTCTTCCGCCAGCGTAATAGATGCCCAACCACCGTCTGGACTACGAACAAAAGACGCCGTAAGCGTGTATCGCCTACACCCCCTATTTTGTTAATAAAATTGAAAAAAATGATAAAAACCTTTGACTTTGCGCCCAGATCAAGATAGATTACCATTGTACAGAACTCACCGGGCTGGCGCGACTTCTCGTCGCCGCCGCTAGCAGCCTGTCAGAGAACCACAAAAATGGGACGCTGATGGCGCAGCAAGACTGCGTGGCGTAGCAAGACTGCGTGGCGCGACAAGACTGCGTGACGCAGAAAGACACGGATAAGCGCCGGTTCAGTCCTGATGAATCCGTCCAATCTGCGCTTTATCAGCGTCATCAGCGGGCTATTAAGAACTCTGCTAGATGACGCCCCTATTTCCATCTGCCGGCTTTGCTTGTTTTGCAGGAACACCATGGTTCAGGATCGCTTCGGTCGCAGCATCAACTACCTCCGCATCTCCCTCACCGACAAGTGCAACTTGCGCTGCGTCTACTGCATGCCCGAAGACATGACCTTTCGCCCCCGCCATGAACTCCTGCAAGATGACGAGCTTTTGCGCCTGGTCCGCATCTTTGCCGGCATGGGCTTCCACAAATTCCGTCTCACTGGCGGCGAACCCACCGTCCGCGCCAACCTGGTACAGTTAGTCCACGGCATCGCCCACACCCCCGGCGTGCGCACCGTCGCCATGACCACCAACGGCGTCCTCCTGGAACAACTGGCTGGCCCCCTCGCCGCCGCCGGCCTCCAGCGCGTCAACATCAGCATTGACAGCCTTGACCCCCAAAAATTCCGCAAAGTCACCCGTTGGGGCGACGTGCAAGATGTCTGGGCCGGCATTGCCGCCGCCGAGCGCGTTGGGCTGCAAGTCAAACTAAACGCCGTCGTCGTGCGCAACTACAACGACAAAGAAGACGTGGTAGACCTGGCCCGCCTCACCCTCTTCAAACCCTGGCAGGTGCGCTTCATCGAAATGATGCCCTTTGGCGACGTCGCCGACTTCCAACAGGCAGGCGTCGTCTCCGAGGCAGAACTACACGCCACCATTGCCGCCGCCCTCGGCCCCCTGACCTTAGTCAACGACGGCGAACTGGACGGCGAAGCCCGCATCTATCGCCTGCCCGATGGCTTGGGCACCCTCGGCTTCATTAGCTCCGTCACCGCCCCCTTCTGCGCCGCCTGCACCCGCGCCCGCCTCACCGCCGACGGCAAGCTCCGCCTCTGCCTGCTGCGCGAACAAGAATTCGACCTCATGACCCCCTTGCGCCAGGGCGCATCCGACGCCGAACTAAAAACCATGCTCACCGAAGCCATCTGGTGGAAACCCTGGGGTCATGGCCTCTCCCAAAACGTCATCCCCCTCAACCGCGTCATGTCCGAAATCGGCGGCTAACCCCCCACTCTTTGCGCTTCTGCAAAGACTCCCTCCCCCCTTTCTGTCACAATACACCCAACACACTCGTAGCGCCGGCTTCCAGCCGGCTCTCACCCCGTACCGCCGGCTTCCAGCCGGCTTCTGCCAGCAAGGATGCTGGCGCTACGGAATGCCGGCGCGCCATTTACTGTAACCCGATTCTCCAAAATCGGGTGGGCAATTGGGGAAAATTGCCCATAAAATGGCTATCAGTCCCGCCTGCGGCAGAGCTGACACCCACCACAATTAAGTGCAGCGCTGCCTCTGCATAATCAGCGTCCTATTTCTCCATGAATCAGCGTCCCATTTCTGCGCCCATCAGCGTCCCACTTCTGCGCCAATCAGCGTCC
>JAGVTM010000598.1 GCA_019136785.1 Chloroflexota bacterium
CGAGGGGGGCGAGGGTGAGGGGGTCGTACCAGCCGGCAAAAAGGAGATAGTCGCCGGGGGGGAAGTCGGGGGGGAGGGTGAAGGTGTGGACGTCGCGCACGAGTTCGCCAATTGACCAGAGGGAGGTGGGATACCAGCCAGCCACAGGGGGGGCGTCTGCCTGGGCAACGGGCGGGGAGGCGACGTCGCGGCGCAGGTGGACGTAAACGGTGTAGCCGGCGGCAACGGGTTGAGCCAGCACCCAGTCGAGGGTAACGGTGGGCTGGCTGCCGGGCTGCCAGTTGGGGCTAATGGCGGCGTTTTGCAGACGAATAGGGCCGCTGCCGGCAGGAATGGGCACACTGTCCTGGTCAGCGCGTAAGAGAACAGCGGCGGCAAACTGGTCGGCGCGGGGGGATCCGTCGGGATTGAAGACGGGAACGCGGACGTTAGTAGCGTTGTCCAGCAAACCCACTTCTATTTTATATTGTAAGGAGCAGGGCAGGTCGGGGGGAATCTCTACGCGCACCACGTCGCAGAAGAGCACACCTATGGGCCACTGGCTGGTAGGGAAGCTGCCCAGGCCGGGGTAGGTGCGGCGGCTGGCGACGATTTCGTTTTGGGGCCCGACTAGCTGTACAAAGACGCTCTGGTTGGCGGCGGATTGAGACAGAGTGCGCCAACAGAAGCGGAGGGGGAGGGAAGTGCCGGCATTGACCGCGCTCGCCAGAGGTTCTGCGCCAAGCAGCACAGCCAGGTCGCCAAAGCGCCAGTTGAGGGGCTGCGTGATTTGTTGGGTCGCTGCTGCGGCGGATAGCAGACGGGGTGGGGCGTAGGCGGGACGAATCAAACCAAACCAGGAACCCACGGAGAGGCAAGCCAGGGCGGACAGCGCCAGGGGGGGCAGCAGCCGCCCACCAGCCTGCCAGCCGAGAGCCAGCAGCAGGGCGACCGCGCCGAGGGCGGGAAAGAGCAGACGACCATGGGGGGCGGTTACCTGGCGCATCCAGAGTTCCAGGGTGACCATTTGCAGCAGCAGGGTTAGCGTGAGAAGGGCAAGAAGCACAACGGGGAGGCGGTCGGAGAGGGGCAGCAGCGGTCGCTGGTGCAAGCGACGGCGCAGCAATCGCAGCCAGCCGGCGACTGCCGGCAGCAGCACGACAGCAAGGGCGGTGTATACCCAGGCGGGGGGCTTGATGTTGCCCCAGCCGAAGGCGGCCCAAAAGGAGTAGTAGACTTCGCGCCATTGTGCCAGGGCAGAGGGGCGACGCGCCGGGTCGTCGCAGTAAGCCCAGATGGCGTAGCAGTGGGTGTCCAGGCCAAAGGGGCTGCCCCACAGCAGCCAGGCGCGCAGATACCACCAGCCGCCAACGAGCAAGGCGGCAGCGGCAGTCAAGAGCGCTGCCAGGAGTATACGCTGCTGCGCCGCCGGAGCGCTTCGCCACAGCCAGAGCAGGCCGAGGGCAATCGGGGCGACCAACACGAGGGTGTTGGTTTTGGTCAGGGCAGCCAGACCCAGGGCTGCGCCCAGGGCCAGGGCGCGGCGGGGGGCGGGGCCGCGCCGCAGCAGCCTGGCCCACAGCCAGAGGGTTAGGGTGCTGGCGGCAGCGGCGGTGATGTCGTTGGAGATAATGCTGCTGTGAAAGATGACCTGGGGGTTGAGGGTGACGACCAGGGCAGCAAGGGGGGGAAGGGTGGTAGAGGCGGGCAATGTCTCGCGGGCTAACCCGTAGACGCTGCCGAGTAGGAGTAAGCCGGAGAGCCAGGATACCAGGCGCACCAGATAAATGGAAGCCCATCCGTCCTGCCAGGGGGAGAGTTGGGGATGGTGAAGGAGGACGTTTTTGTTGTCGGGCAGGTGGCCGGGGGCATCAGAGGGGAAGTGGGGGTTGCGCTGTGGCTGGCGGTCGAAGTGGGAAATGCCGGCAAGGCGCAGAGCAGCCGCACCCAGAGCGTAGTAGAGGGGGGGCTGGCTGGCTTCTTGCTGGAGAGGGGTTTCCCAGGCAGCCGCACCCTGAGGGGGGAAGCCTTTGCCTTCAGCCAGCCAGAGGGTGTAGGCGAAGTGTTCGGGGCCATCGGGGCCTTCAAAGGGGGGGATAGTCCAACTGAACAGCGCTACCAGACCGGTGAAGAGGAGGAGGATTGCCGGCAATGCCCAACGAGGGGGCGCGTTCTGATGAAGCTCAGCCTGTTTGATCACGCCGCGATTATAGCGGAGGCGCTTCTTCTGGACACCAGGGGGTGAGGAAGGGCGTTTGTGAATTGGTGGACAAACTACCAGGGCTACGGTAAACTTGTCCCGCTACCAGTTCCACACTGGTGGTTTTACCTTGCATTTCATCCGCCGGCGATGTATATCTCTTTGTATCCAACAGTGCGGTGAGTGTCATCCCCGCCTGCGGCGGGGATGACATTCATTTTTATGGGTAAGTTTTGGCGCATACGCGCCAAAATTTACCTAGAGCGGGTGATGCTGTTTTGTAGGCCAGTACGTGGCTAAAATGTGTCCACAGTTTATTCTGGCTTTATTGGCCCGGCCATTAGATAAGGAAAGCGTTAACGGTGGATTCTACGGAGCAGTTTCTGAAGGCGATAACAGAGGCACATGGTGTGCCGGGGTATGAAACGGAAGTGCGGGCGCTGCTGCGGCAGTATTGTGAGCCGTTGGGGGAGATTTCGCAGGACAAGTTAGGCAGCCTGATATGCCGGCAGCCAGGGGATGGGCCCAAGGTGCTGCTGGCGGGGCACATGGATGAGATTGGCTTCATTGTGCGGCACGTCACCAAAGAAGGGTTCGTCAAGTTTTTGCAGCTTGGCGGCTGGTGGGACCAGGTGTTGTTGGGGCATCGCGTGGTGATTAAGACGCACAAGGGGGACGTAACGGGGGTGATTGGGGCTAAACCACCGCATTTGCTGCAAACAGAAGAGCGCAACAAGATCGTCATTAAGGATGAGATGTATATTGACGTGGGGGCGACAAGTAAGGAAGAGGCGGAGAATGCCGGCATTCGCGTCGGCGACCCCGTTGTGCCCCAAAGCGCCTTCGAGATTATGGCGAACGGCAAATCTTACCTCTGCAAAGCGTTCGACAACCGCATTGGCTGCGCCCTGGTCATTGATACGCTGCGCCATTACGCCCAGGCGGGCAACGCCGCCAACCAGATTTATGGCGTCTCCACGGTAATGGAAGAAGTGGGGGTGCGCGGGGCGACCACCAGCGTGCGGGCAATTGACCCGGACGTGGCGATCATTTTAGAAGCGGATATTGCCGGGGATGTGCCTGGGATTAAGCCGGAAGAAAGTGACGTGAAACTGGGGGGCGGCCCCAGCCTGATGGTTTATGATGCGCGTATGATCCCGAACATTAAGCTGCGCGACCGGGTAGTGGAGACAGCGGCGGCGGAGCGCATTCCGCTGCAATATTCGCTGATGCCTGGGGGGGCGACGGATGGCGCCGCTATCCATATGCATGGCACGGGCGTACCGACGGTCGTGTTGGGCGTGCCAGCGCGGCACATTCACAGTCATGGCTCCATCATTCACCGCGATGACTATGACAATGCGGTGAAGCTGCTGATTGCCCTGGTGGGCCGGTTGGATCGGGGAATGGTGGATAGTCTGACCTGATGGGGAGGAGCTAATAATTAATGGGTGAATGGCGGTGAAGACACCGCTGAGGTGAAGACACCGCTTGTGAATGGTTAACTGAGAGGCAGGGCGGGCAAGATGCCCGCACTACATCTAAAGATTCTTGTGAAGGGGGGTTTCTTCCTTTCGCAATGACTTTCTTGTAAACGGAGGATTGTGCATGGCAACCGTTGCCCCCGATTTTAAGAACATCACTGATGCGCTGCTCAAGCAAATCGAAGGCTTTGAGTACCAGCTTACGTCCCGCAGCGTAGGGACTGTCCACTCTGTCGGGGATGGTATTGCCCTGGCGGAGGGTCTGGCGGACGTGAAAGCGTCGGAACTGGTTGAATTTAGCAACGGCGTCCGCGGCGTGGCCCTGAACCTGGAACCGGACAACGTTGGTATTGTGATCATGGGCGACTACACGGAAATTGAAGAAGGAGATGAGGTGCGCGCTACGGGCCTGATCGCTTCGGTTCCTGTGGGAGACGCCTTGATTGGGCGGGTGGTGGACTCGCTGGGAAACCCGCTGGATGGCAAAGGGCCTATTAACACCACGAAGCGACGCCCCATTGAACGCATTGCCCCTGGCATTATTGAGCGCAAGGAAGTGGACACCCCGGTGCAAACGGGTATCGTTTCCATTGACGCCATGTTCCCCATTGGGCGAGGCCAACGCGAGCTGATTATTGGCGACCGGCAGACGGGAAAGACCGCCATTGCCCTGGACACGATTGTGAACCAGAAGGGCCAGAACATGATCTGCATTTACGTGGCCATTGGGCAGCGCGTAGGGCAGTTGGCGCAAGTGGTGGCGACGTTGGAGAACTACGGGGCGATGGAGTACACGGTGGTGGTGGTGGCGGGCGCTTCTGATCCGGCGCCGCTGCAATATTTTGCGCCGTATGCGGGCTGCGCCATTGGCGAAGAGTTCATGGAGCAGGGGCGGGACGCTCTGGTTATTTATGATGACCTGTCCAAGCACGCCTGGGCTTATCGGGAAATGTCCTTGATTTTGCGCCGCCCGCCTGGGCGCGAAGCGTATCCTGGGGACATTTTCTCGCTGCACAGCCGCCTGTTGGAGCGGGCGGTGCGTTTGCGGGACGAATATGTGATTGTGCCCAAAGGCAGCGAAGCGACGGCGGATACGCAAGGCGTGGACGGGAAGCGTTATTTTGGGAACCTGGCAAAAGACCACCTGGAAAGGCGCTGAAGGCGATG
>JAGVTM010000383.1 GCA_019136785.1 Chloroflexota bacterium
GAGCAGTACACCTTCTCCGCGGTTGGTTTAGGCGGTCTGCCTGTCGTTTTACCGCCAGCCGTCTCTTTGAATGCCGGCGAGAGTTTTGCCAGCACGTTCACCGTCACCGCCCAGGCAGAACAGGGCACGCTGCCCTTCACTGTCCAGGCGACAGGCGACACGGGTCTGACGGCGGCGGATGAAGCTGGTTTGGGTTTGCTGGATGGGCCTGGCGTGGTTGCGCTGCTGACGCCCGCTCTGGCCACGGCTGGTCGCGGCACGCCCGCCATCTACGACCTGGTCGTGACCAACAGCGGCAGTATGCCCGACGTATACACCTTTGCCGTCAACCTGCCCGCCGGCTGGAGCTATGACCTGTTAGTAGATGGCGTGCCCGTGAGCGAACTGTCGCTGACGCCTTATGTCTTTAACAGCGCCACGCTGCGCCTGTTGGTGACGCCTGACGCCAATGCGACACCTGCCGCTTATCCGGTACAGGTGGTGGTCGCCTCGCAAAGCAACCCGGCGACGACGGCCACGGCAGACGCACTGGCGGTGGTGGCGGCGGAAGGCGTCCAGGTAAGCATTGCGCCGCAAAGCGTAACGATGTCGCCTACCGATGCACAGGTCTGGGATGTGACAGTGACGAATACGGGGCAGGCGGCAGACAGTTTCCGGCTTTCCGCTGCCGGCATTATTTCGGCGACGGCGCAGTTTGTGCCGGCAACTGTGTCCCTGGCTGCTGGCGGCGCCGCGGTTGTGCAACTTTCCGTGCCCAACCTGGAATTTGCCCTGCCCACTACCTATCCCTTTGCCGTCACGGCCCGTTCTATCAACAATCCGGCAGTCTCCAACACGGATGATGCCGGCATCACCTTTACGGGCTTCGAGGATGTGGTCGTGAGCATCACGCCTACGCTGCGCGTGGTGGATGGCTACGTGGCCGACCACCAGTTCTTGATGGTGATCACCAACACCGGGAACATCAGCACGTTCTACTTGTTGAGTGCCCTGATTGCCCCAGACGGCTTTGCCGCCCCTACCGTGGATGAGTTGTATATTCCTGCGCACCAGGCGGCTGTGGTGCCCATCCATGTGAGCGTCAGCAGCGCCGGAACTTACAACCTCACCGTGCAGGCAGAGTCGAACACCGCGGCTGTTGCCGATGCCGTTCAGGCCACGCTGATTATCAACAGTCTGAACGAGTTACCTACTGCCGCTGATGATGCGGCTGTCACACCTGAAGATACACCCATTACCATTGACGTGCTGGCCAACGACAGCGACGCCGATGGGGATCCGCTCAACATCACTGCCGTGACCCAACCCGCCCATGGCGCGGTCGTCAACAATGGCAGCGACGTCGCCTATACCCCAGATGCGGACTACTACGGCAGCGACAGCTTCAGCTATACCGTCAGCGATGGCAATGGCGGCAGCGCCACGGCCACGGTTAGCCTGACCATTACGCCTGTCAACGATGCGCCCATCGCTGTAGACGACAGCGCCGCCACGTCAGAGGACACACCTGTGACCATTGACGTATTGGCGAACGACAGCGATGTGGACGGCGACGCTCTGACCATTGACAGCGTAACGCAGCCAACGCCTGGACAGTTTCAGCTACACCGTCAGCGATGGGCAGGGCGGCAGTGATATGGCTACGGTAGCCATCCTTGTCATGGCTGCTGGCGATGCACCCATTGCTGCAGACGACAACGCCACAACGCCTGAGGATACGCCGATCACGGTGGCTGTGTTAGCTAACGACAGCGATCCCGACGGCGACGCCCTGATAGTGACGTCAGTTACCACGCCCACCCATGGCGCAGCGGTCCTCAACCCCGATAACACCATCACCTACACGCCAGACGCCAACTACAACGGCATAGGCGGCTTGCCGCCCGACAGCTTCAGCTACACCATTAGCGATGGCCAGGGCGGCAGCGCCACGGCTACCGTGACTATTACGGTGACCCCGGTCAATGATGGGCCCACAGCCGCAGACGATGCGGCAACGACGCCCGAAGATACGCCTGCGACTATTGACGTGTTGGTTAACGATAGCGATGTAGACGGCGATACCCTCACCGTTACCAGCCTGACGCAGCCAACACACGGCGTAGCCAACAACAACGGCACGGATGTCACCTACACGCCAGATGCGGACTACTACGGGCCAGACAGCTTCACCTACACCGTTACGGATGGCCAGGGCGGCAGCGCCACGGCGACTGTGACCATAACGGTTACGCCCGTCAATGACAATCCTATCGCCGTAGACGACAGCGCCGCTACGCCAGAAGATACGCCTGTCACGCTTGACGTTTTGGCGAACGATGGCGATGTGGATGGCGATGCCCTGACCGTCACGGCTGTTTCCACGGCCACGCATGGCCTGGTTACCCTCAATCCAGACAGCAGCGTCACGTACACGCCTGATCCGGACTATCACGGGACAGATAGCTTTAGCTACACCATCAGCGATGGCCACGGCGGCAGCGACACAGCTACAGTTAGCATCACGGTGACCCCCGTGAACGATTTCCCGCTGGCTGTGGACGACAGCGCCGCCACGCCCGAAGACACACCCGTGACCATTGACGTGCTGGCTAATGACAGCGACGTGGACGGCGACCCCCTTACCGTCGCCAGCGTGACGCAGCCGGCTCATGGCGTGGTTGTCAACAATGGCGGGGACGTTGCCTACACGCCCGCCGCTGACTTCCACGGCAGCGACAGTTTCACCTACACTACCAGTGACGGCAACGGCGGCAGTGCAACGGCTGCGGTCGCTGTTACCGTGACCCCCGTCAACGATGCGCCGCTGGCTGTGGATGACACGGCTGCTATAGCCGAAGACACAGCTATCACCATTGACGTGTTGGCGAATGACAGTGATGTAGATGGCGACACGCTGACTATCAGTAATGTCAGCCAACCAGCTAATGGGGTGGTTGTCAACAATGGCAGCGACGTGACCTACACGCCTGCGGCTGGCTTTAACGGCAGCGACAGCTTCACCTATACCGTCAGCGATGGACATGGGGGCAGCGATTTGGCCTCTGTGACTATCACTGTAACTCCCACCAACGACCCGCCATTGGCTGTGAACGATACGGCGGCTACATCCGAAGACACACCTGTCACTATTGACGTGCTGGCAAATGACAGCGACGTAGACGGCGACGCCTTGAGCATTAGCGCTGTGACGCAGCCAACTAACGGCGTCGTTGTCAACAACGGCAGCGATGTGACCTATACGCCGGATGAAAACTTCAACGGCAGCGACAGCTTCACCTATACGGTCAGCGACGGCAACGGCGGCAGCGACACGGCTACCGTGATTGTTACGGTAACGCCCGTTAACGATGCGCCGCTGGCTGTAGATGACGCCGCCGACACGCTTGAAGACACGCCTGTGACCATTGACGTATTAGCCAACGACAGCGACGTGGATGGCGATACCCTCTCGGTAGCCACAGTTGACCAGCCTGGGAACGGTACGGTCGTTATCAATCCAGATAACACTATCACGTACACGCCCGATCAGGATTTCAACAGCACCGACAGCTTTGATGGGACAGACAGCTTCAACTATACCGCCAGCGATGGTCACGGCGGCAGCGCCACAGCCACGGTGACAGTGACAGTCATTCCGGTCAATGACGCCCCGGCAGCGGTGGATGACGTAGCTGCGACGCCCGAAGATATACCTGTCACGATTGACGTACTGGCTAACGACAGCGACGTGGAAAACGATCCCCTGCTGGTCACTGCTGTCACGGCCCCGCTGCATGGCAGCGCCGTTGTCAATCCAGACAACACCATCACCTATACGCCCGACGCCAACACCAACGGTCTGGACAGTTTTAGCTATACCGTCAGCGATGGAAATGGCGGCTTCGATACGGCTGTCGTTGCTCTCACGGTGACACCCGTCAATGATGCGCCGCTGGCGGCGAATGATGAGGAAAGCACCCTGGAAGATACGCCCGTTACGGTAGATGTCTTGTCCAATGACAGCGACGTGGATGGCGACGCCCTCACCGTTTCGGCGGTTACCACGCCCACCCATGGCGTGGTGGTCATTAACCCAGATGGAACCGTTACTTACACGCCAGACGCCAACTACAACGGCATAGGCGGCTTGCCGCCCGACAGCTTCAGCTATACCGTCAACGATGGCTATGGCGGCGCAGCCACGGCTGGGGTGAACATCACCGTTTTAGCTGTTAACGATAACCCGGCTGCTGTCAATGACGATGTGGTCACCGCAGAAGATACCCCGATCGCCATTGATGTGTTAGCGAATGACAGCGACGTGGACGGCGACACGCTGGTTGTCAGCGACGTGACGCAGCCAACCCATGGCACGGTTGTCAATAATGGCGTTGATCTGCTCTACACGCCCGACGAAAACTATAACGGCGTGGATAGCTTCGCTTACACGGTAAGCGATGGGAATGCCGGCAGCGACACCGCCACAGTGTCTATAACGATTACGCCTGTTAATGACGCCCCGACCGCCGTTGACGACAGCGCCGCTACACCCGAAGACATGCCAGTGACTATAGGCCTTTTGGTTAATGACGATGACGTGGACGGAGATGCGCTTACTGTCAGCAGCGTGACTACCCCCACGCATGGATCGCTGCTCATTAACCCAGACAACACCGTCACCTACACGCCTGACGCCAATTACAACGGCGGCGACAGCTTCAGTTACACCCTCAGTGATGGGCAGGGCGGCGGCGACACCGCATCTGTGACGGTCGCCGTTACCCCGGTCAATGATGACCCTGTCGCCAACGCCGACGCTATAGCTACAACGGAGGATACCCCTGTTACCGTTGATGTGCTGGCGAATGACAGCGACGTGGACGGCGATGCGCTCACTGTTACGGCGGTGAGTACGCCCACGCATGGCAGCGTACAAATCAATCCAGACAACACGGTTACCTACACGCCTGCCTTTGGTTTTAATGGCGTGGACAGCTTTGTCTACACTATCAGCGACGGCAGTGGCGGCCTGGATACCGCCATGGTAACCGTGACGGTAACGGCGGAAAACGATAACCCGGTGGCTGCTGATGACAGCGCCACGACGCCCGAAGACACACCTGTCACTATTGACGTCCTGGCCAACGACGCCGATGGGGATGCCGATCCGCTGACCATCAACAGCGTCACGCAGCCCGCGCATGGGACGGTGGTCAATCATGGGGTCAACGTTACTTATACCCCGGATGCTAACTACTTCGGCGCGGACAGCTTCAGCTACACGGTCAGCGACGGGCAAGGCGGCAGCGATACCGCTAGCGTCTCGGTGACCGTGACGCCTGTCAATGATGCCCCGGCGGTGATAGATGACGTGGCCATGACGATGGAAGACATGTCCGTTACTGTGGATGTGTTAGCCAATGATAGCGACGTGGAAGGGGATATCTTGAGCGTTACCGCTGTGACTCAGCCGTCCCATGGGGCGGTTGTCGTCAACCCAGATAATACGGTTACCTACACGCCCAATCTTAACTTCCACGGCGCGGACAGCTTCACCTACACGGTCAGCGATGGGCAAGGTGGCAGCGATACCGCCAGCGTCACCGTGACAGTCACTCCTGTGAATGATGCGCCAGTAGCCGTTGGCGACAACGCCGTTACGCTGGAAGATACGCCAGTAACGATTGACGCGCTGGCGAATGACAGCGATGTGGATGGCGACGCCTTGAGCGTTACCGCTGTGACCACGCCAACAAATGGGAGCGTGGTTGTGAACCCCAATGGTACGCTCACTTACACGCCTGACGCTAACTTCTACGGCGGGGACAGCTTCGCTTACACGGTGAGTGATGGCAGCGGCGGCAGCGACATGGCTTCAGTGACGATCACGGTTTCGCCCGTGAACGACAATCCGGCGGCGGTTGATGACGCGGCAACGATGCCAGAAGACACGAGCGTGACGGTCAACGTGCTGGCTAATGACGGCGATGTGGATGGCGACACGTTGATGGTGGCGGGCGTGAGCGCGCCAGCGCATGGGAGTGTGGTGGTCAATGGGGATAACACTGTTACCTACACTCCAGATGTCAACTACTATGGCCCAGACAGCTTTGACTACACAGTAGAAGATGGACAGGGCGGCGCGGATTGGCGACTTGCTGACAGTTACGATGGTTACCACAGCCACAAATGGCACATTGACCATCAATCCTGACAGCACCGTTACCTACACACCCTTCGCAAACTATCAGGGAGCTGATAGCTTTGCGTACACCATCAGCGATGGTCAGGGCGAAACGGCGACGGCTTCGGTCACAGTGGCGGTAAACCCGGTTAACGATGCACCTGTGGCGGTGGATGACAGCGCAACCACGTTGGAGGACACGCCTGTCACGGTGGCGGTGCTGGCGAATGACAGCGACGTGGATGGGGATGTGTTAATGGTGACGGCGGCGACGATGCCGGCATTTGGCACAGCCGTCATCAACCCAGACAACACCATCACCTATACCCCCCATGCCGATTACTATGGCATAGGCGGTTTGCCGCCCGACAGCTTCAACTACACCATCAGCGATGGCAGCGGCGACACCAGCACGGCGGCAGTCTTTATTACGGTCATTCCTGTCAACGATGCGCCTGTAGCCGTAGACGATGCCGCCGTGACCGCCGAAAACACGCCTGTCACCGTTGACGTACTGGCAAATGACAGCGATGTAGATGGTGATGTGCTTTCGGTAATTGCCGTAACGCCTCCGCTGCACGGCGTTGCCGTCATCAACCCGGACGACACCGTTGCCTACACCCCGGCGCCGGGCTACAGCGGCAGCGATACCTTTGGCTACACCGTCAGCGATGGACAGGGCGGAACAGATTCCGCCATCGTCACTATCACGGTGACGTCCGTCAATGACAACCCGGTCGCCAATGATGACGCGGCGACTACGCTGGAAGACGCACCCGTAACAATTGATGTCCTGGCAAACGACAGCGACGCCGATGGCGACATTTTCACCATCAGCAGCGTGACCCAGCCGGCGCACGGCGCAGTTGTTAACAATGGTGGCAACGTCACCTACCAGCCGGACGCCAACTATTACGGGACGGATAGCTTTAGCTACACCATCTCTGATGGGCAGGGCGGCAGCGATACGGCTACGGTGGCGGTCACGGTCACGCCAGTGAATGACAACCCCATTGCCGTCAACGACACAGCGACTACGCTAGAAAATACGCCAGTGACTATTGCCGTATTGTCTAATGACAGCGACGTAGACGGCGATGCCCTGACTGTCGTATCTGTGGCGCAGCCCGGCTCCGGCTCTGTGATCATCAATCCAGACAATACGGTCACCTACACGCCCGATGCCGGCTTCAGCGGTACGGACAGCTTCAGCTACGACATTGCCGATGGACAGGAGGGAACGGACACAGCCAGCGTCACCGTTAACGTGACGCCCACGGCGGCGCCCTGTGACCTGTATCCAATAGCTTTGCATGAGGATACGCTGGACGGCGTTGAGGTGGGCGACCTGCTGGAAGATATCATGAATGGGGAAAATTCGGGCAACTTCGGTTGGCTGACGTGGACAGGCGACAATGGCGTGCCCTCTCTTATTGCCAGCCTGACGCCGCCTGGAAACAGCCATACGTATATCAATCCCAACAACCCCAACGATCACGTCGTGTCTGTGGGCGACTGGGTGGAAGGTAAGCCAGGAGTTTCCAATGCCAAAGGCATCCGCGACGCGCTGAACCATCTCAAGACCATTGACATCGTTGTGCCTGTGTGGGATGAGGTGCAAGGGAACGGGGCCAATGTCGTCTATCGCGTTTCCGCTTTTGCCATTGTGCGCCTGGTTGACTATCAACTACCCAAGCAAGACCGGATATCGGCTATCTTCCTCGGCTACGCATCCTGTAATGGCGCTATGTCAGCCATTGACGCTGGCCAGACCCTTGTGGGTTTTGACCTATCCTGGCAATTGGCGCAGGAAATGGATCGGGTGCGGCGAAATACCTGGCTATTAGAGGGATGAGGTATGAGGTATGGTGTGGCTGATCACACATGATATGGCCGGGTAAGACCTCTTCGAGATAGCGCAGGGCTGTAAGACTCGCTTTAGTCAGAACGGTGTTCAGAGCCAGCCCGCACACAGAGAAAGTGCGCGGGCTGGCTGGTAATACATGGCGGATTACTGCCGCGTCACCGATTTTGTCTGCTGTGCTTGCGTTCACAACGCAGGTTGTGGAAATGAATGAATAAGAATCCCTACCTTGATGGCCTTTCGAGCCAACAAAAACGCGATCTGCTGCAAAAGCTGCTGCGGCAACGGTTGGCTGAACCAGAAGAACCATTTCCCCTGTCCTACGGGCAGCAAACCTTGTGGTTCTTGTATAAGCTGGCTGCGGAAAGCTGGGCGTATAACACGCTGCTGGCTTTTCGGGTGCGGGGGGTGTTGGATGTGCCGGCATTTCACCACGCCTGCAAGATGCTCTACGAACGGCACGCCAGTCTGCGCCTGCGGTTCCTGACGCAGGCGGGCCAACCGCGCCAACAGTTTTTACCGCCAGACACCCCTCTTCCCTTCTTCCAGGTGGATGCGGCAGAGTGGGCTGAAACGACCCTACAAGCGGAAGTGACTGCCGCTGCCCGCCAGCCCTTTTCCCTGGAAACAGGCCCCCTGTTTCGCGTTCACCTCTTTGTTCGCGCCCCTGATGACCATGTTCTCCTCTTATCCGCTCACCACATCGTCATTGACCTCTCCTCCTACATGATCCTGGTGGAAGAACTGCGGTCGCTTTATACGGCGCAGCAGCTGCGGGCGCGCCCTCGTGCGGGGGCGCAGCAACGCGGCGAAGCCGTCGCCTTGCCACCGCCGGGTCAGAACGTGGCTGATTATGTGCGCTGGCAAACCGCCGCCGTGCAGAGCGATGCCGGCAAACGGCAGCAGCGCTACTGGCAGACAAAGCTCCAGGGCGAACTGCCGCTGCTGAATCTACCCACCGACCACCCCCGCCCGGCGCGCCAGACCTTTCGCGGCGCTTCCTATACACAAGTTATTCCCGCAGCGCTGGCGCACCAGCTCAAAGCGCTGGCTACCACCCACAAGACCAGCCTCTACACCCTGATGCTGGCTGCCTTCAAAACGCTGCTGTATCGTTATACCGGGCAGGAAGATCTGATTGTGGGCACGCCTGTCGCCGGACGCGACCAGCCCGACTTTGCCCGCCTGGTCGGTTACCTGGTTAATATGCTGCCGCTGCGCAGCCAGCCGCAAGGCCAGATGCCCTTCGTTGACTTTTTAGCACAGGTGCGCCAGACTACCCTGGAAGCTCTGGAACACCAGGGGTATCCGCTGGCGCTGATCGCCCAAAATTTGCGTCTGAACCGCGACCCCAGCCGCTCCTTGTTGTTTGACGTCGCTTTTGCCCTGGAATCGGCGCGGTTCGACAGCCAGGGGTTGGGCCCCCTGTTATTGGGGCAGCCGGGCGCCCAGGTAATCTGGGACGACCTGCGCCTGGAGGCGCTGTGGCTACCGCAGCAGGAAGGGCAGTTTGATCTGACGTTGCACCTGTTTGAAACAGACGACGCTGGCGTATACACCCTCTCTGCCGCCTGGTTGTACAATCCCGACCTGTTTGACGAGGCCACCATCAGGCGCATGAGCGGCCATCTACACACGCTCCTGGCAGGCATTGTGCATGACCCCACTCGGACGCTGGCAGAATTGCCCTGGCTGACCGCGCCAGAATGGGAGCAGCTTCATCACTGGAATCAGACAGACGCGCCCTTTGCCAACGACAAATGTTGGCATGAGTTGTTTGAGGCGCAGGTACAGCGGCAGCCAGATGCGCCCGCCCTCATTATGGGCGATGGGCAAATGAGCTACGCCGAACTGAACGCCCGCGCCAACCGCCTGGCGCATTATTTACAGGCGCGGGGCATTGGCCTGGAAAGTCGCGTGGCTGTCAGTTTTAACCGTTCTGTGGAGATGGTCGTGGCTATCCTGGCCGTGCTAAAAGCGGGCGCGATTTACGTGCCGCTGGACCCCGATTATCCTGCTGAACGTCTGGCGTTTATGCTGGCTGATTCGCAGGCGGCAATCCTGTTGACAGAGCAGGCTTACGCCGGCGCCTATGAAGCCATCAAAGCCGAGCGCCACCGTGCTGCTGGAAGCAGCCACTTGCCCATTGTCTGCCTGGATACCGATTGGCCCGCAGTCGCCGTCTACCCTGACAGCCAACCAGCTAGCGCCGTCGCCCCCGATAATCTGGCTTACCTGATTTATACGTCGGGCACGACCGGACAGCCTAAGGCGGCGCAGCTTGCCCATCGTGGTCTGACTAACGTGTCTGCGGCTCAGGCTGAATTGTTTGGCGCTGGCCCTGGACGGCGGGTGCTGCAATTTGCTTCGCTCAGCTTTGACGCCTCTGTTTTTGAGCTGACCATGGCCCTGACGACGGGCGCAGCCCTGTGCCTGGGCAGCCGCGAGGCGCTGCTGCCTGGGCGCAATTTGTGGCAGTTTTTGCAGCAAATGCGCATCCATATTGTCACTTTGCCGCCATCGGCGTTGGCGCTGCTACCAGAGGATCCGCTGCCAGAACTGCGCGTTATCACGGTAGCGGGTGAAGCCTGTCCGGCAGAACTGGTAGACAGATGGGGGCATGGGCGTCTGTTTTTTAATCTCTATGGGCCAACAGAGGCTACTATCTGGTCTACTGTTCAGGCGTGTACGCCTGGCGCGGGCGCGCCGCCTATTGGTCGCGCCGTAGCCAATACCCAACTTTATGTCCTGGATAAAAATGGACAGGCTGTCCCTGTGGGCGTTCCCGGCGAGCTATACATTGGCGGCATCGGTCTGGCGCGCGGCTATCACGAGCGTCCTGGCCTGACAGCCGCCCGCTTTTTGCCGCATCCCTTTGCTCTTGCGGCTGTGGGCCGGCGCCTGTACCGTACGGGCGACCTGGTGCGCCGTCTGCCGGATGGCGCTCTGCAATTTCTGGGGCGGACAGACCATCAAATCAAACTGCGCGGTTTTCGCATTGAATTGGGGGAGGTTGAGGCGGCTCTGTGCCGGCATCCCGCCGTCCGTGAAGCCCTGGTCATGCCGCAGCCAGGCCGCGACAGCGACGCCTCTTTCCTGGTCGCTTATCTGATTCCCGCCCCTGACCAGCCTATCGTCACCGCCGATGTGCGCGCTTTCCTGCAAGCCGTTCTGCCTGCTTATATGGTTCCGGCCCATTTTGTTTCCCTGCCGGCATGGCCGTTGACCCCCAACGGCAAGATTGACCGCCGCGCATTGCCCCACCCCACCCCGGCTGCCCTACCCGCCGCCCCGCTAGAAACGGAATTAGAGCAGATTATTGCCGGCATCTGGCAAAAGCTCCTCAACTTACCCGCTGTCGGTATCCACGATAACCTCTTCGACATGGGCGCGCACTCCCTGTTAGCCGTGCAGGCTCACGAACAAATCCAGGCGCGCCTGGGGCGGGTTTTCAACGTCGTAGAACTGTTCCGCTATCCCACCATCAGCCAGTTAGCCCACTATCTGGCTCAGGGGGACAGCCCCCAGCCAGCTGCGCCCCCCCGTCTGCCCGCCCGCCGCCAGACAGAGACAGACATAGCTATTGTGGGCCTCAGCGGGCGTTTCCCTGGAGCGCAAAATGTGGCCGAATTCTGGCAAAATTTGTGCCAGGGGCGGGAATCCATTCGCTTTTTCACGCCAGATGAACTGGCGGCCATGGGCGTCCCCGATACTCTGCGCGCCGACCCCCATTTTGTGCCGGCAGCGGCGCGGCTGGAGGATGTAGACCAGTTTGACGCCGAATTTTTTGGCTTCGCTCCGCGTGAGGCGGAATTGATGGACCCGCAGCATCGCCTCTTTTTAGAGTGTGTTTGGGAGGCTTTAGAAGACGCTGGCTGCGACCCCGGACGTGGGGATGAGCGGATTGGGCTTTATGCTGGCGCCGGCCTTAACAGCTATCTTTTACAGCGTCATACCCAGCACCACCTGTTGCAAAATTACCAGGCGCTCATCGGCAACGATAAAGATTTTCTGGCTACCCGCGCGGCCTACGAACTCAACCTGACCGGCCCCTGCCTCACCGTGCAAACGGCTTGCTCTACTTCATTGGTGGCCGTGCATCTGGCTGTGCAAAGCCTGCGCAACGACGAATGCGATCTGGCCCTGGCTGGCGGCGTTTCTGTTAACCTGTTGCAAGAATATGGCTACCTGTATCATGAAGGGGCTATCTTTTCGCCCGATGGACACTGTCGCCCTTTCGACGCCCAGGCGCAGGGTACTGTATTTGGCAGCGGCGTGGGCGTCGTGGCGCTCAAACGATTATCACAGGCGCAGCAGGATGAGGACAGCATCTATGCCGTCATTAAAGGTACGGCGGTCAACAACGATGGCGCGGCTAAGGTGGGCTACACCGCACCCAGCGTTACAGGACAGGCTGCTGCCATTACTGCCGCTCTGACTGCCGCGGGCGTATCTGCTGATACCATCCGCTACGTGGAAGCGCATGGCACAGGCACGCCTTTGGGCGATCCGATTGAAGTGCGAGCATTGACCCAGGCGTTCCAACCTTTCATGACCCAACCAGCCGCCTGCGCGCTGGGTTCGGTCAAGAGTAACGTGGGGCATCTGGACGCGGCTGCCGGCATCACGGGCCTGATCAAAACAGTATTGGCGCTGCGGTATGGCCTGCTCCCCCCTACCCTACATTACCACACGCCTAACCCACAAATTGATTTTGCCGGCACACCCTTCTACGTCAACACCCAACTTCTCCCCTGGCCTGCCGACCCCTTCCCTCGTCGCGCTGGCGTCAGCGCCTTCGGCATCGGCGGCACAAATGCCCACGTCATTCTCGAAGCCGCCCCGCCGCAACCTGCGCCCGAAACAGAAAAAGGGCCGCACCTGTTGCCTCTTGCCGCTCGCAGCGAGACAGCCCTGGCGCAGCTTGCCGGCAACCTGGCCCGCTACTTGCAGCAAAATCCCACCCTTCCTTTGGGCGACGTGGCCTACACCTTGCAAACAGGACGACGACCTTTTGCCTGCCGTCGCGCTCTGGTTTGTGAAGACATGGCTGAAGCTGTTGCCAGACTAACCGACTCGTCATCTGGGGTAACAGCTACCGCCGTGGGAAAACCGCCGCCCATCATTTTTATGTTTCCGGGCCAGGGCAGCCAGTATGTTGGTATGGGGCGAGAACTATACGAAAAATACCCCGTTTTCCGCCAACAAGTGGACGCCTGCGCTGCGCACCTGTTCCCGCTGTTGAGGATGGACATCCGCACTCTGCTCTATCCGCCGCCGCAGGTTGCTGCGCCGCAGGTTACTGCGCCGCAGGTTACTGCGCCGCATCAGGCCGAGGCTGCCGCTGCGCAACTGAGCCAGACCCGGTTCACGCAGCCGGCTCTGTTTACCATTGCCTACGCCCTGGCTTGCCTGTGGCGTTCCTGGGGCGTTGTCCCCCACGCCATGATTGGGCACAGCGTTGGCGAATACGTGGCTGCCTGCTTGGCCGGGGTTTTCAGTCTGGAAGATGGGCTTAAACTGGTGGCTACGCGCGGTCGCTTAATGTACTCCCTGCCCCCTGGCGGCATGTTGTCGGTTGCCCTATCGCCAGAACGGGCGCAGCCCTGGCTGGCGTCAGATCTGGCGCTGGCGGTAATTAACGAGCGGGAGCGCTGCGTCATTGCCGGGCCCCTGCCGCCGCTGCTGGCGCTGGCTGAACGGTTGGCGGCGCAAAACATTGCCTGCCGCCTGTTGCCCACCAGCCACGCCTTCCACTCTCCCATGATGGACCCCATCCTGCAGGATTTTGCCGCCGTGGTGCGCTCTATTTCCTTGCAGTCGCCGCAGCAGCCGTACATTTCTAACGTCAGCGGTACCTGGATCACGCCCGACCAGGCCACAGACCCAGACTATTGGGCGCAGCAACTGCGGCAGCCCGTACAGTTTGCCGCCAGCCTGGCGCAGGTTAGCGGCGATGCGGTGACGCTGCTGCTGGAAGTGGGGCCCGGCAACGCCTTGACCCAACTGGCGCGACGGCAGGTCAGCCAGGCTGTTATTGCCTCCATGCGCCACCCTCAAACCACGGCATCTTCGGATGCCGCGGCATCTTCGGATGCCGTGCTACTGGAAGCGGCGGCTCAACTTTGGGTGCGCGGCGTGCCCCTTGATTGGTCGCAACTTCACCCCACCCCGCCGCGAAAGGCGTCGCTGCCAACCTATCCCTTTGAGCGGCAGCGGTATTGGCTAGAAACCACACCCACCGCCCCTGCGCCCGCTGCCCCTGCGCCCGCTGCGCCTGTCGCTAAAGCGCTGGACGACTGGTTTTATCTGCCTTCCTGGAAACGCACCTTGCTGCCAGCAGGCAGCCATTTGCCAGTTGGCGTCTGGCTGTTGTTTGCCCACCGTGAAGGCGACTCACTTATGTCCACCCTGAGCGCTGCCCTGCGCGCCCAGGGCAGTACGCCTGTCATGGTTTATCCAGGGGAAACGTTTCTGGCTGCCGGCAGCCACACATTTTACCTCAACCCCTCCGAGCCGCAGCACTACCAGCGCCTGCTGGCGCAGCTTCCCCACCCGCCTGATCGCATCGTATACGCCTGGGCGTTGGCGGCGGAGATGGACTCGCGCCTGGCGCGCCTCGTTGCCAGTTTTTACAGCCTGGTTTACCTGGCGCAGGCGCTGGGCGCGTCAGACGTCGCCGCCCCTGCGCATCTGGATATTCTCTCCCAGCAAATGCAGTCCGTGGCTGGCGAAACGGATTTCCACAGCGACAGCCTGTATCAGGCGGCGCTGCTGGGGCCGTGCCGCGTCATTCCGCAGGAATATCCCCACATCACCTGCCGCAGCATTGACCTGGCTGCGTCAGCGTTTACGCCGCTGCTCTTGCGCGAACTTGGGGCCCCCACGAGCGGGGGGACCCCCCCGCTCGTGGGGGGCAGCATCGTAGCGCATCGCGGGCATGATCGCTGGATTCCTTCCTATGAACCTGTATCGCTGCCGCCTGTCAGTTCGCGGCTGCCGGCATTATTGAAACCCGGCGGCGTCTATCTGATTACAGGGGGGCTGGGGGGCGTTGGCTTGCAGATCGCTGAGTACCTGGCGAAAACAGCGCAGGCAAAACTGCTGCTGCTTACCCGTTCTTCCTTTCCGCCGCCCGCCGATTGGCCGGCAGTAACGATTGACAATCCACAGGCAGACGTTATACGGCGACTGCAAGCATTGCGGGAGCAGGGGACAGAACTGCTGGTGGTGCAGGCAGACGTAACCGATTTGACCCAGATTGAGCGTGCTCTGTCTCTGGCTCAGGCGCATTTTGGCGGATTGAATGGCGTGTTTCATGCTGCCGGCATTGCCGGCGGCGGTCTGATACAGGGATTGAAAGCCGAGACAGCGGCCGACATTCTGGCTTCTAAAATCGCGGGAACCCTGAACCTGGCTCAGGCGCTAGAGGGCATCCCGGTTGACTTCCTGTTTTTGTTTTCTTCCCTGGCAGCCGTCACTGGCGGGGCGGGACGCGCCGCGTATACGGCGGCCAATGCCTTCCTGGACGCCTTTGCCAGCGCCCGCACCAACCGCCGCGATTTGCTCACCCTGTCCGTCAATTGGGACACATGGCGCGGTGTGGGGATGGCCAGATATAGGCGGGTTGCCAACCCACCCTACATACATCCGCTGTTGGATGAACAGGTTGAAGCGACAGACACTCGCGTTGTTTACCGCGCCTGGCTGCACCCTGACCGCCATTGGGTGCTATCTGAACATCGCATTTTGTCTCAGCCTTCGCTGGCGGGAACCGTCTACCTGGAAATGGTACGTGCCGCTTTTGCCCACCATACGGCGCAGACACAACTTCAATTCCGCGACGTTTACTTCCTCACGCCGCTGGTCATGGCGACAACAGAAGAGCGCGAAATACGAGTTGTGTTGACAAGGGAAGAACCGGGCGCAGCCGGCTACCGCGCTGGCTACCAGTTTGAGGTGCAAAGCCAGGGCGCACAGGGCTGGCTGACACACGCCCAGGGGAGCGTATACCCCCTGACACCCACAGCCACGCCCCAACGCGACATCCCCAGCTTGATTGCCCGCTGTCCCCAGGAAGTTTGGGTCAGGCCTGAGGATTTACAGCGTGCCCAGATTCAACTCGGTCCCCGCTGGAACTGCCTGCAAACGCTGCACGTGAGCCAGGGAGAAGTCGTGGCGGCGATTTCTCTGGATGCTGCTTATGTGGCGGATTTGCACGATTACTTGTTGCATCCCGCATTGCTGGATGCGGCTACCAGCTTTGCTGGACAATATGTAGCTCAGGGTAGCTATCTGCCCTTATCCTACCGCCAGTTAATAGTCAAAGCGCCGCTGCCGGCAAAATTGTTTAGCCACGCCCGCTTCCCTGAGCCGGCAGGAGCCGAGACGATTACAGTAGACCTGGCGCTGCTAGATGAATCTGGCTGTGAACGGGTAGTGGTAGAGGGCTTCTCTTTGAAGCGCGCCACTCCTGACCAATGGCAGACCCTGGCGCAGCATTTACCAACGCCCGCTGCCGGTATGGTTGCCGGCATGGAACCCGCCGCCGCCCTGGAAGCCCTGCACCGTATTCTGGCGCACCGGCCCGCGCCGCGCCTGCTCGTCTCCACCCACGACCCGGCAGAACTGATCCGCCACATCCAGTCCCAGACAGTAGCCCCGCCGCCCGCCTCGCCCCCTACCACCCACGACCGCAGCCGCGTCAAGACGCTTTACGTCCCGCCGCGCACCGAAGCAGAAACGATCCTCAGCCAGATATGGCAGGAACTGCTAGGCATTGCCCCCGTGGGCGTACAGGACAACTTCTTTGAACTGGGCGGCGACTCCGTGCTGGCCATTCAGATTCTCTCCCGCGCCCGCCAGCAGGGATTGCGCTTCTCCCCCAACCAGTTGTTCACGCATCAAACTATCACCGCCCTGGCGCAGGCGGCGCAAACAGCCAATAATAGACAGCTAGAGCCAGGCGAGGCGACAGGCGTGGTGCCGCTTACCCCCATCCAGGCCTGGTTTTTTACCCAACCATTCCCCCACCCCCATCATTGGAACCAATCGCTGCGCTTAACCCTGCGCCAGCCGTTGGCTGAAGAAGCGTTGGCGGCGGCGCTACAAGCTGTCCTGGCCCATCACGACGCTCTACGCCTTCGCTTCCGCCAGCAAGAAACAGGCTGGCAGCAGGCATACGCCCCACCCCCCGCTGCGCCGCTGCCTACGGCTGCGCCGCTGCTGGTCATGGTTGATTTAGCCGCGCTGCCAGTCGCAGACCAGACGCGAGAAATAGACGCGCAAACGGCTGCCTGGCAAACGCGCCTGAACCTGGCGGACGGCCCCTTGTTTCGAGCAATCTATTTTCGCTGCGCCGCCGCCGCCGCCGCCACAGGCGGCGTAGTTGCTGCGCCAGACCAACTCCTGCTGATCGCGCACCACCTGGTGGTGGACGCCTTTTCCTGGCGCATCCTTCTGCAAGATTTGCAGACCGCTTACGAGCAGATTGCTCAGGGCAATCAGGCGATTTTGCCTCCCAAAACTGCGTCCTGCAAAACCTGGGCAGAGCAGATGCAGGCCCTGGCCGCGCAGCCAGAAATCGTAGCGGAGATAGGATATTGGCGGGACGCAGCCTCCCTGGATGCCCGCAGCCTACCGCTAGACGGCAGCGCCGCGATGAAGCCAGGCGACAACACGGTGGGAATGGCGCAATCAACGACTTATTTGTTGAGCCAGATGGAAACGGAAGCCCTGCTACGCCAGGCGCCGCGCGCCTATCACACCCGCGTAGCCGATATTTTGCTGGCGGCTCTGGCGCAAACAATGACTGCCTGGATGGGTACAGAGTCTGTGCTGCTGGCGCTGGAAGAAAACGGGCGTGAAATCGGGGAGGGGCTGCCCGATTTCTCGCGCACCGTTGGCTGGTTTACGACCCTCTTCCCCGTGCGGCTATCTGGCGGCGCGGCTGAGCCGGGGGAGCTTATCCGCACCGTCAAAGAGCAACTGCGGGCTGTGCCGCGCCAGGGCGTCGGGTATGGTTTGCTGCGCTATTTGCATCCCGAAGGGAATTTTGCCTCCCAGCTACACGCGCTGCCCCAACCACAAATCAGTTTTGTGTATTTAGGCCAGCTTATGCAGGGGGTGGCAGATTCGTCGTTGGGCGCAGCCGTGTTTGCCGGCATTCACGAAACCAGCCATGAACGAGACCCGCGCTCCCCTCGTCCGTATTTGCTGGATGTTGTCGCTCGCGTGACGGAGCGGCAGCTACACGTCACCTGGACGTATAACCCGCTGTTTCACCAACCAGCCACAATTGATAATCTGGCCCAATCCTACCAACGCCGTTTGCAGACCCTCATTGCCCATTGCCAGGCGCAAGAAACCAGCCAGTTTACCCCCTCGGATTTTCCTGAAGCGGGCCTTGACCAAACCGAATTGGACGAACTGGTAGCCTTGTTTGCTCAGGATGATGATTACTGACAGTCATGAAGAACAACATCGAGGACATCTACCCGCTTTCCCCAACGCAAGAAGGGATGCTTTTCCATACGCTGCGCGCCCCACAGAGCGGCGTCTACGTTGAGCAGCTTGTCCTGACGCTGCACACGCCGCTGCCGCTAGACGAAGCCGCCTTTCTTGACGCCTGGCAGCAAACGCTGGCGCGGCACGCGGCGCTGCGCACGGCTTTCGTCTGGGAAAAACGGGAGAAACCCTTACAGGTGGTACTGCGGCAGGCGCAGATGCCGTTCATGCGCCAGGATTGCCGGCATCTTTCCCCTGCAGAGCAAGAAACCCACCTCCAATTGTTTTTGCGGGCAGACCGCCAACGGGGTTTTGACCTGAGCAAAGCGCCACTGGTCCGCCTGGCGCTGTTTCAAATCGCCGATGATGCCTACGGTGAAGCCTACCAGGCTGTCGTCACATTTCACCACATTATCAAAGACGGCTGGTCTGGCCCTATCATCCTGCGCGATGTTCTCACCTTTTATGAATTCAGGGAACGCGCTGCCGCTCTCCCTCTTCTGCCGTCGCCGCGACCATACCGCGATTACATAACCTGGTTGCAACGTCAAGACACGGCGCAGACGGAAGCCTTTTGGCGGGAAACGCTGCGCGGTTTTACCGCTGCTACTCCCTTTTCTGTGGATGAGGTTAACCGGGGCGACGGCCATTATGCCCAGATTCACACTGTGCTGCCCGCTGATGTAACGGCGCAGTTGGCGGCCCTGGCCCGCCAACACCAGCTTACGTTGAGTACGCTGGTGCAAGGGGCATGGGCCATGCTGTTGAGCGTCTACAGCGGCGAAGAGGACGTCGTCTTTGGCGTGACTATGGCTGGTCGGCCCGCTGAACTGGACGGTCTGACCGAGACGGTAGGCCTGTTCATTAACACGCTTCCCCTGCGCGCGCGCCTGTCTGGGGAACAGCATCTGATCCCCTGGCTGCAGCGGCTGCAAACCGATTTGCTGGCTGTGCGCGCCCACGAGCACAGCTCCCTGGCCGGGGTGCAGCGGTGGAGCGACGTGTCGCCAGGCCAGCCGTTGTTCGAGAGCATTGTCGTCTTTGAGAATTACCCTCTGGATGCCCCGGTCGCTTCAGGCAGCAGCAGCATAGCCGTACGCAGTGTGCGTTCTGTTGAGCAAACCAACTACCCCCTGACTCTGGCGGCGCTGCCGGGCCCGTCGTTGTCGCTGCTGCTGGATTATGAGCAGGGACGCTTTAGCGCGGATGCTGCCAGCCGACTGCTGGGTCATCTGCAAACCCTCTTGCAGCAGTTTGCGGCTGACCCGCAGCAGTCGTTGTGCCAGATTTCTTTGTTGACCGAACCCGAACGACGCCAACTGGTGCAGATGTGGAACCAGACAGAGCGTAATTTCCCCCTGGGAGCGCCCCTCCATGCGCTCTTCCGGCAGCAGGCGCTGCAGCGACCCGAACAGATAGCCCTCATTTTGGGGGACGCTCAGTCGGTGACAGCATCTTTAACCTATGCCGAACTGGAGCAGCAAGCCAATCGACTGGCTCATCTTTTATTAGAGCGCGGCATTCAGGTGGAGGATCGCGTGGGGATTTACATGGAGCGCTCCCTCCACATGATTGTTTCCGTCTGGGCGGCGCTGAAGGCTGGCGCGTGCTTTGTACCGCTTGATCCGGCTTACCCCCCCGAACGGTTGGGTTTTATGGCGATGGATGCCGGCATTTCCCTCCTTCTGACCCAGCGCCCTCTCATAACCGCCCGACCCATTCCTGTTCCCGCTGACCGTCTTGAGGCATTTGCCGACGTTATCTGTATTGACCAGGAAACAGCCGCGATCGCCGCCCAAAGCGCCAACCCGCCTGCTGTTCAGATTGACGGCCATAATCTGGCTTACCTCATCTACACGTCTGGCTCGACAGGCAAACCCAAGGGCGTTCTCATGCCCCACTACGGTCTGGGCAGCATGGCGTACAGCCAGATTGAAGCGTTTGCGGTTGGTCCCGACAGCCGCATTCTACAGTTTGCTTCCTTCAGCTTTGACGTAGCCATCACCGAAATCCTGATGGCTCTACTTTCCGGCGGAACCCTGGTTCTGGCTCCGGCAGCAGCGCTGCTGCCCGGCCCAGGCTTGCTGGCGCTGCTGCGGCAGCAGCAAATCACCACTGTCACCCTGACCCCCGCCATCCTGCAAACGCTGCCAGACGAACCTTTGCCTGATCTGGAAACCATCATCGTTGTCGGCGAACCCTGCCCGGCAGAACTGGCGCGGCGCTGGAGTCAGGTCCGCCGTTTTGTGAACGCCTATGGGCCCACGGAAACAGTCTGCGCGACCCTTGCCGCCCCCATAAACGTGGCGCGCCCGCAAGCCGTGGGCCGGCCCATGGGCAACACGCGCATCTACATCTGCGACGCTTATCTACGCCTGCTGCCGGCAGGCGTGCCTGGCGAACTGCTCATTGAGAGCGTCAGCCTGGCGCGCGGCTACCACAACCAGCCCGCTCTGACCG
This sequence comes from Chloroflexota bacterium, assembly GCA_019136785.1. Classification (GTDB taxonomy): domain Bacteria; phylum Chloroflexota; class Anaerolineae; order Promineifilales; family Promineifilaceae; genus JAGVTM01. The sequence goes on from JAGVTM010000383.1 coordinate 20,997, forward strand.
CGCAACAGTTTATTCCCAATCCCTTTACTAATGGGCGCGCCGCGCTGGATTCCCCTCGCCAACGGCTCTACCGCAGCGGTGACGCCGCGCGCTGGTTGCCTGATGGAACCCTGGAATTCCTGGGACGCCTGGATAACCAGGTGAAAATAAATGGCGTGCGCGTAGAACTGGGGGAAATTGAAAACAGCCTCAACCAGCATCCTGGCGTGCGCGAGAGCGCTTTGCTCTGGCGCAATGGCGCGTCTGGTCTGCAACAACTGATCGCTTACGTCGTTCCCGCCGCCGCGCCTGGCCCCTCTGCCGGTGAACTGCGCCGCTTCTTGCAGCAAACCCTGCCTGCCTCCATGATCCCGACGGCTTTTGTGAGGCTGCCGGCCATGCCGCTGACGCCCAACGGCAAGGTAGACCACCGCGCCTTGCCCGTCCCCCCTTCTGTTGTCGCCCCCCCACCCCAGCCGTATGCGCCGCCGCGCGCGCCGGACGAAGAAGCCATGACCCAAATCTGGGCGGAATGCTTGCAGCAGGATCGCGTCGGCATCCATGACAACTTCTGGGAACTGGGCGGCCACTCGCTGCTGGCAGCGCGTATCGTGGCCCGCGCGCAAAAGACGTTCCAGGTAGATTTACCGCTGCCGGCGTTATTTGCCGCGCCCAATGTGGCCGCTTTAACCGCCCAGGTCCGCGAATTGCAGCGCAAACTACAACCAGAGCGCCAGGAGCAGGCAGAAGCCATGATCCCCCGCGCCGCCCGCGAATCTCCCCTGCCGCTTTCTTTTGCCCAGGAGCGTCTCTGGTTCTTGAATCAGTTGATGCCGGCAAACCCGTTTTACAACGTCACCACCGCTGTCGCCTTGCATGGGGCCCTGGACGTGACTGCCCTGGCAAACAGCCTGAACGCGCTCATTGAGCGGCACGAAGCGCTGCGCACGGTTTTCCCCATCGTAGATGGGCAGCCAACGCAGCTGATCCTGCCGGCATTTCCCTTGACCATTACCCACGCCGACTTACGCCAGACGTTGCCAACCGGGTCTGATGACCCAGCCGGCCAGGATGCCCAGGAGCAAGAGATGGCGCGCCGCCAATACCAGCAGCCTTTTGACCTGACACAGGGCCCGCTGCTGCGGGCGCTGCTCATCCAGCGATCGGCAGAACTCCACCACCTCTACCTGACCATCCACCACATTGTTTCTGATGGCTGGTCGCTGGGCGTGTTGCTGCGTGAAATCGGCCAGCTTTACCAGGCAAACCTGACTGGACAATCCGCCGCCCTACCCGAACTACCGCGACAATATGCCGACTATGCTGTCTGGCAGCGCGGTTGGCTGTCTGGCGACGTATTCACCGCACAGTCGCTGCGCCCGCAACTTACTTACTGGCAGACAAAGCTGGCTCACCTGCCCACCCTCTCCTTGCCCATAGACTATCCCCGCCCCGCTGTACCCGCCTTCGTAGGGCAGACAATCTCTTTCACGCTGCCGCCCCCCCTGGTGCGCGCCTTGCGCGCCCTGAGCCAGCAGGAAGAACTTTCCCTCTTTACCCTCACGCTGGCTGCCTTTCAAACTCTGCTCTACCGCTATACAGACCAGACAGACGTGGTTGTCGGCGCGCCTGTTGCCAACCGGCCGCGCGTGGAATTGGAAGGATTGATTGGCTTTTTTGTGAACACGTTGGCGCTGCGCACTGACCTTTCCGGCGAACCCAGCTTTCGCGCCCTGCTGCAGCGCGTCCGCGTCGTGACTGCAGAAGCTTTTGCGCATCAGGATGTGCCATTCGAGAAGCTGGTGGAATCCTTGCAGCCAGAGCGAGACCTGAGCCGCAACCCGTTGTTCCAGGTCGCTTTTGTTTACCAGAATGCGCCGCTGCCGGCATTAAAAATGTCTGGATTGCGCCTGGTTCCCCTGGAATTGGATACAGGCGTCAGCCGCAGCGACCTGGAACTGCAGTTGTGGGAAACAGCAGACAGCGGCGAAGACGTGATGCGCGGCGCGCTGACGTACAGCGCCGAACTCTTCCGTCCAGACACCGCCGCCCGCCTGGTGGCCCATTTCCAAACCCTGTTAACCAACCTCGTCGCCAACCCTGACGCGCCCATCTCCCGCCATTCCTTGCTCACCGCCGCCGAACAGGCGCAACTGCTCCAATGGAATGCCACCGACGCCAGCAGTTCGGCGTCGCTTCATCCCTTGCCCGATGTCGCTGGCTGGCATCACTGCTTTGCGGCGCAGGCGGCGCACACGCCCGACCTGCCTGCCTTACTGAGCGACGGCGTTTCGCTTACCTATGCCGAACTCAACGCCCGCGCCAACCAGTTGGCTCATGCCCTGCAAAAGCAGGGCGTTGGTCCAGAGACGCTGGTGGGAGTGTGCCTGGAGCGTTCTGCCGACATGGTGACAGCGGTGTTGGGTATCCTGAAAGCTGGCGGCGCTTATCTGCCCCTGGACTCGGCATACCCTGCCGCCAGGCTATCTTTTATCCTGGCAGATTCAGGCGCAACCCTGCTGCTAACCCAGACTGACCTGTGCCACATCCTGCCGCCAGACGCCCCACCCATTGTGGATTTGACCCACGCCTGGTCGCAGATTGCTCATGAATCCACCGCAGACCCGACCACGCCCATCCATCCCGACCAACTGGCTTACGTCATCTATACCTCCGG
>JAGVTM010000594.1 GCA_019136785.1 Chloroflexota bacterium
CAATTTGCGCCAGCTTCTGCAGTTGTTCACTTAGTTGGATCATCCAATCTCCTCCTTTACTAAAGGCTAACGTTTCCAGGCTGGGCAAGATACGCTGCGCCAGCCGGATTTCTAACCATTCCGGGCTACTGGCTGCGCCAGCATCACGGACACGGGCTTCCAATAACTTTTCGGTGGTGTAGTAGAGGTGTAGGGGACCGCTGGACATGCTCTGCACCAGGGCCAGCATTTCGTCTTTTTTACTCAGGGTGCGCACTTCGCGCTGGATGGCGAACAAGGCGCGGGCCTGCTGCCAGAATGCCGGCAATGTCCCCGGCGTGGCTGCCTGGTAATCGGCAAACTGAGCATAATCATTCCGCTCCACCAGCCCGCGACAGGCCAGGGCTACACCATCTATGTATAAGTCCACTTCTGGCACAAAGGGGGCAATGGGGGATTGGCTGAGCATCACCCGCAGGCCGAAGTGTTGCTGCAGGGCCAACGCCATCCACAAGGCAAAGAGGAAACGTTGGCTGTCGTTGTCGCCAGCGGGGTTAATGGGGAAGATAAGCCGGTTGCCAATGGTGTTGCGGCTTTTGGGCAGGTAGAGTCCGTAGGAATGGGCTTTGCCGGCATTGGTTTCAATGGCGAAGTCAGGATTAATGCCGGCCTCGTCGTCCAAGATGGCTTCATCAGTGCGACACCATAGGGTGCGCACAGGTTTGTCTGTATCGCGGACAGCGGCAATGCCATCTCGTACCCCTGCCAGAAAAGGGGCCGGCAGAAAGCTGTACGGGAAAAAGTGCAAATACATTGTTTTTTCATTGCGAACGGTTTCGTAATTCAGCTTTTCTACCAGAAACTGAAGCTGGCAGATGCGGCAAATGTGCTTTTTCGGTTCGCCAGGGCCGCCGCGCAGCCGGTTGGAAAAGGTTTGTACGGTAATGTCCGAGCGGACATCGTTGGTCATCCACTTGTCGGTGGGAAACAGGGCGCTGCAATGCACGCATTGTTTGTGTTGATTGCCCACGTACTCGTGCAAGTGGTCGGCAAAGGTGGGGTTGGCTGGCGGGGCTATTTTGCCGACCGGGCCAAACAAGGCATAACGCGCCAGATAATCTGCCAGAAGATCAACTTTGTCGTCTGGGGACTCGAACTGTTCTAATAACTGCGTTCCATCCGTCTCAATGCGTTCATAAATCGCTTCATGGTTGAGGGACAACTGGCTCATCAGCACGTAGGGGCGATCCCAACGGGGGTCAAAGTAGCTGAGGAAGGGGGCGGTTTCTGCCGGCACGTCTAGCAATTCGTAAATGTGCGCCCAGGGATCGGGGTAGATGTGCTTAAAATGGGTTTGCAGGAAGATGTAGTAGCTGCGGATCAATTCGCCATCCCGCAGCCGGTCAGCGGCGGTAGGCAGCAGGGATTGGGGATGGTCAAGGCGGGTTTGCACACAGATCATCTCTGTTTAAGCTGCGCGTTTGCACTCTGGTGTGAATGGTTGACCAGATTTTTGCAAAGGGGATGCCTAATTCCAGGCATTTGGGGTCTACTTTGATGCCTTGAATACCTGACTGGATAAAACTCTCAAATTCTTGCCCGGTCATCTCATTTAGAGAATTGGCTATACGGCGAGCTGTCAGGCGACGTAGAGCGGCGCTAATTGCCGGCATTTTCCCTTTTGGCAGCAGATAAGCCACGCCGTCGGGGTAGTAAAGCAGGGGAATCAGCCCTTCGCCTTGTAACACGCTGACAATGGCATTGTGCATGATATTGGAAAGCGTTCCCCTATTTTCAGCCAGCCGGTGTAAATAGAATGTGTATTGCTTCTCGTCGGCAAAAGCGTTCAGATAAGAGAGAAATGTGTTTTTGTGTGCCTGCTCTTCCAGCGTGTGGGAGAGGTCGGCGATGTCGGCAGCGCGCACCAGGTAAAGCAATTTTTCCAGGCGTCCGCGCCTGATGGCGGCGCTGGGGGCAGCCATCAGGCTGAGACCGCCAGAATGTCCGCCGTGCCGCCGCGCCAATTCGCTGATTTCGGAGAGGTAATGCCGGCATTCCGGGAAAAATTGCACCAGCCCTAACCGCTCGATTTGCTGCTCAAAGTTTTCGGGAATGGCGATTTGGGTATAGGATTTGCCGGCATACTCTCCCATCTTGTTAATATCGTGGACGGTAAACACGGTAAACAACAGCCGTGTTTCCAGGTCGGACAATTCCAAAGGGCGGCGCAGCACTTCCAACAGCATAACGCCATTCAGCACATGGGTATAAACGCTCTCCCCGCGCTTGCCGCCATGCTGCCAGTTCCGCTTTTCCATTAACAGCCCCTGATTGGCCACCTGTTCCAGATAATCCCGAAACACGGATGGCTCCGCCCTTCGGACACCGAATTTCAGCTTTTTGGGGTCGAATCCCGTCATAGGTTGTCTGTCCTTTCTACAACTGTTTGTTACCCTCAAGTTTGAAGTTTGAGGGAATATGCACATTTTACCATACAACCACCCCCACATCGGTGGGGGTTTTCTGCCTGCTCGCCAGAAGTATTGTAACAAGGCTTCCCCTCAAGTTCCGGTCAATCAGACGTGGTCGGGATTCTTCGGCCTCCGGCCTCAGAATGACAATGTCCCGTTGTGGTATTAGAGTCAGGGACAATACACAGTTTCTAACCCGGCTACCAGCGTTTGCAGTTCGCGCAGGAGATCGGGGCCGCCTTCGACGACGCATTTGTCCCCGTAGTAGAGTAAGTTTCTGGCTAAATCGAAAATGTCGTAGGTTTTGCCCGTGACGCGCACCCAGCCGTCTTCCAGGGGGGTGAGGGTGGGCGGGGCAATGAATTCGCGGCGCAGGCCTATGCCAGAGCGTACCAGTGTGGGCGACAGGCGGTAGATGACGGGCTTGGGTTTTCCCAGGGGGCGAATTCCTGGCAGTTTTTGGGGCAGGATACGGACTGTGCCTGATTGGATGAAGTTCAGGCGGTAGGTAATGTAGTCGTGGGGTTCCCAGGGCCCGGCGGGGCCGTCGTTGAAGCGGCAGTAGCCGCGCAGCCGCCAATGTCCGCGTTCGCTAAAGTAGAAGTCCCAGGGTTCGACGTGGTGTTGGCGGGGGGTGGGGTCTTCGCGGTAGGGGGAAATGTAGTCAAAGCTGATCACCTGGCGGGCGTTGTAGCCTTCGAGGACTTGCTGCCAGACGTCGGCGGCTATGGGTTCGTTGTCGCGCAGGCGTAAGTCCAGTTCTGGTTGGAGGCCACGCATTTTGTGGTAGGCGCGCTGGCGGGATGCCGGCAGCCAGGCCACTAATCGCTCGACCAGCCGCTGCACGGATTCGCTATGGGGGCTTTCGGGCTGGAAGGTGTCTGCCAGCAGGGCTAATGTTTCCAGTTCCGCATCAGGCAAATTGAGCAGGGGGCGTTCCCAGGTTGTCAACTCATATCCTTTGCGCTGCCCAGAGTATTTCATCTTGACGTGAAGGTGGTCCCAGAGCCGGCGCTTGTCCTGCTCGAATCGCTTTTGCAGTTTTTCGCCGGCGACGTCGCTGTAAGCGTCTTCGCCTTCTCGTTCTTTCACGGCGGCAATGAGCGCCTGCCGGCTGGCGGGGCCTTGCTGTAAGCGCAGCAGCATTGCCAGGCAGCGCCGGGCGACGTGCCAGGTGCTTTCGCGGCTGGTTGGGGTCATTGTTTACCTTCCCTTTGCTGAGAGTTCCAGCGTGTTTGATTGCCAACGGGCGGCGCAACTGCGCCAGGCGGTGTGCAAAAGCGCGATCTCTGGCTTTGTCGGGTAGTGGGGAGCTAGAGGGGTGTGGGTGTCGTGTTGCATAATATTTTCTATACCTTTTAGGCGGGTTTTTTCTCTGGTAAGGGTTGGTTCCTCATCTGTTTATCATATTGCGAGCGGTTGGGAGAACGGGGAGGAGCAGACCCCCATCCCCCAACCCCCTTCCCCCTGTAGGGGGAAGGGGGCTTTCGGAGAGGGCGAGGGGCGCTGCGCGCCCCTCGCCCACCATTACCCCTCCCCTGGCAGGGGGGGGATTACCCGATTAAATTCTCAATGTCCAAAAGGGAGAAGGCCTTCCGCCAGGGGAAGGGGGCTTTCGGAGAGGGCGCTGCGCGTAGCCCTTCTCTGGTCAGGGCGGCGGGATTGCCGGATTGTTTTCTCATTGTCTAAGGGCGCCGGGCGGCGCCGGGTGGCGCTGGTACACAAGACCTATTCTGGCGGGCGGGGTTAGTACACATTTCCCAATCTCAAGTGAAACCCATTTTACATGGATTTTGTGCTTCTCCAGGTACTTTTATGGTGTTGTTGGCTGCCTGCCGGCTGTTAAACAGAGCAATCCAGGCAGTCAGGCAACTGGGGGATGGGAAGAATGTGGTCAGGTTCCAGCGCAGGCGACACCTTCCACCAGTTCTAGCCCCAACCTCCCAGAGACGGCAGGTAAGCTGTCACCCAATTCGAGATCATTTATACCGTTGGCCTTCATCTTTCATTCTGGCGCAGGTAGGGCGAGGCAGCCTCGCCGTCATCATCAGGGATTTTTATGGTTCACAAGCATCTATTTCGAGTCGTCTTGTTCGCAATTGCCGTTGTCCTGGCGGCAGGCAGCCTGGGTCTGGTGGGTTCTGCATCGGCGCAAGGAGCGGCGCAAGGAGCGGCGCAAGGAGCGGCGCAGGGAACTGGCGGCGGTTTTATCAATGCTGCCGGCATTGTCATCCAATCCCCCATGTCTGGGGAGGTTGTTAACACCGCCTACGTGAACGTCTCCTTTGCCATCAGCAACTTTGGCATCGGGCCCTGGGGCGCCCCCCATGTGGCTTTCTTCCTGGACGAAGACCCACAGCCGTTTGATTTCTACAACGGCAGCGACAGCACTGTTTTTGGCAACCGCGTCGTCTTGCGCGACTTTACGCCCACGCCCGCTGCTTCCTGGCTCAACCATACCACCATCCGCTTCAACTATCTGCCCAACGGGCCTCATACCATCACCGCGCGGTTGATCAGCGCGCAGGGTATCCCCCTGCCTAACCCCGAAGCCAGCTTTACGGTAACGTTCACCGTGGATCAGGCGCCCGATAATGTGGAGTTACCCAACGGCATCGTCTTTGTCAAAGAGCAGTACAACCCGCCTATCCCCCCGCCGAACGCTACGCCAGGCATGGGGCGGGTGTTCAACGCCAATCCGGCCGTCGTGGGCGACCTCTACCTGCTCAGCCCCGTCTCCGCCTCGGGCACGCTTTACCAGCTCACCAATGTGGCTGCCGATGGCGGCGGCGTTATGGACCCTGAAGTCTCTTATGATGGGCAGCGCGTCCTGTTCAGTATGCGCCGCTCCGCCAACGATAGCTGGCACATCTGGGAAGTCAATCTGGACGGCAGCAACTTGCGTCAGATTACGTTTGACCCGCCGCATCTGGCTGTCAACGATCAGGACCCCGATTACCTGCCCACCGCCGGGCCCAACAGCCCGGCCATCATCTTCGCCAGCGACCGGCTGAAGCAGCGGGAGATGAAACCGTATGACCTGGCTATCTCTACGCAACTGTTCACGGTTAACGCCGACGGCAGCAATCTGCGCCAGATAGATTACAACGCCAACTTCGACATCAATCCACAGGTGGGCAGCAACGGTCAGATTTTGTTCGACCGCTGGGATCACCTGAACTTTATGCGCAACCTGTTCACTCTGTGGCGCATGAACCAGGACGGCACCAACGGTTTTGTTTACTACGGCGGCGTCTCTCCTCGCTTCAACCAGCAAGGCGGTGAGAACGCCAACGCTATTGAAAGCCGCGAACTGTCCACAGGCGAGATGGTGGGCATTTTCACCAACCGCGAAGCCCTGGCGGGCGAAATGGCTATTTTTGACCCGCGCAGTTTCAACCTGGAGAATCTGCCCTTCCCCATGCCGATTGGGCCCACTGGCCTGTACCGCACGCCGTATCCGTTGACCCATAACAAACTCATCTACGGCTACACGCCCAGCACGGATGAACTACACAACGGTTTTGGTCTGTACACCATGCAGCTAACGCCGGAATACGTACTGGTGGACGACACCACTAACTCCACCGCTCCGGGGCCAGGCGTCAACCCCGCCTTCCGCACTTACAACTTCACTCTGGCGAATGCGGGCCGCATCTACCTGGAAGTCAGCGGCATCGCCGATGACAACGGCGCTAACCCACCCGACCGCGCCTGGATAAAGGTGGATGGCGTGGATTACGA
>JAGVTM010000510.1 GCA_019136785.1 Chloroflexota bacterium
GTGAATTGAAGGAAAATCAAGAGAGATTTGAAAGGTTTGAATAGGCGTATGAGCAGACATTCAGAACGACATTATGCAGAACGAATCGGTTGGCTGCGGGCCGCCGTCTTAGGCGCGAACGATGGTATTGTTTCCACCGCCAGCCTGATTGTTGGCGTCGCCGCCGCCACTGCCGCCCGCGGCGACGTCTTGATAGCCGGCATGGCAGGTCTCGTAGCCGGGGCCATGTCTATGGCTGCCGGAGAGTATGTCTCTGTTAGCTCTCAGGCAGATACGGAAAAGGCCGACCTGGCGCGCGAACGGCAGGAACTCCAGACAGATGCCGCTCATGAACTGCAAGAGCTGACAGACATATACATCAGTCGCGGGCTGGAGCCCGCGCTGGCCCAACAAGTTGCTGCGCAGTTGACGGCTCACGATGCTTTGTCTACGCACGCCCGCGAAGAATTGGGGTTAACTGAGATCCATGCCGCCCGCCCGATTCAGGCTGCCGTTGCATCGGCGGTCACCTTCGCGGTGGGCGCCGCCTTGCCCCTCATTTTGGTCCTGATCGCGTCGCCATCGCTCATTATCCCCGTTGTTGCTGGCGGTTCTCTGCTGTTTCTGGCGCTCCTGGGTGGGATGGCTGCCCGCGCCGGCGGCGCCAATGTCCTCACCGGCGCGGGTCGGGTAACCCTTTGGGGGGTGCTGGCTATGGCTGCCACAGCGCTTGTTGGGGCCATCTTTGGCACAGTCGCCTGAAATCAGCAACCGGGTTCCTGGCATGGTCTTCACCTGCTTTCAGGCAGAAAACATAGACCCTTGACGGCGCTGAGGTGAGAAATGAATGAGCCGCGAACGGTGGTCTCCTGGCGCGTTATTGCCCAGATGTTGGTTTTTATCGTGGTTGTGCCCTTCCTGCCGCTGCTAATTTCGGGGCGCTGGGATTGGTGGGAGGCGTGGGTATATGGTCTGAATGGCGTTTTAGGCTTTGCCATCAGCCGGGCGCTGGCGGCGCGGCGGCATCCTGATTTGCTGGCTGAACGCGCTCGCTTCTTGCAGCTAGAAGACGCCAAATCCTGGGATAAGTTGCTGGCGCCCTTGTTGGGGTTGGGCGGGGGGCTGCTGCCGTTGACCGTGGGGTTGGATGCGCGGTTTGGCTGGTCTACCCCTTTCAGTTTGCCTGTGAAAATCGCCGGGTTGGTGTTACTCCTGGCTGGTTATGCCCTGGCTTCCTACGCCTTGATCGAAAATCGCTTCTTTTCGGGCATGGTGCGTATCCAGACGGATCGGGGGCATCAGGTGGTGTCCAGCGGGCCCTACCGCTGGCTGCGGCATCCGGGCTACGCCGGGGCGCTGCTGTCGTACGTGGCGACGCCCATTTTCCTGGATTCCCAGTGGGCGTTTTTGTCTGTTCTATTGCTTTTCATTATTCTGGTGGTGCGCACGTCCCTGGAAGACCGGTTCTTGCAGACCGAACTACCCGGTTACCGTGAATATGCCCGGCGCGTGCGTTTTCGCCTGCTGCCCGGCGTGTGGTGAGTGTCTATACTTGCCGCTATTTATAGCCCTGGATACGCTATGTCATGAATCCCCCAGATGGTTTTTCACCGGCTGTCAGAGAGCAGCTTGGATATTACGTTTACCTGCTTATAGACCCGCAGACGGACAAAGTCTTCTACGTTGGCAAAGGAACAGGGGATCGGATTTTTGCCCACCTCAGCTTTGCGCTCCGTTTCCCAAAGGAGACGGATAAGCTGGATAGAATTCGGGCAATTATGCAAAAGGGGTTAGCCGTAAAACACCTGATCCACAGACATGGGTTGACTGAGAAGGAAGCGTTTGAAGTGGAAGCGTCTTTGATTGACTTCATTGGCCTTGAGGAGTTAACCAACAAAGTAGGCGGTCAGCATTCAAGCTTTCGTGGTCAAATGACGATTCCAGAACTTATAGCCCTTTATGACGCCCCCCAACTGGAAATCAAAGAGCCCGCTTTGCTTATTATTGTGAACCGTTTGTTTCGGCGCGGCATGGATGCTGAAAGTCTGTATGAAATCACGCGAGGCAATTGGGTGTTGGGAGAGCGGCGGCGCAAAGCCAGGTATGCTTTTTCTGTCTACCGGGGCATCGTGCGCCAGGTTTATCAAATTCACGGTTGGCGCCCGGCAGAAGCCAGAAGCCCGCACCAGAAAACCCGTCAAAGGTGGCGATTTGACGGCGTTGTGGCGCATGAACTGCAATACTATGTGGGCGGAAGCGTAGACAATTACCTGACGCAGGGCAATCAAAATCCTGTCAGGTACGTTAATTGTTGAGCCTGCCGGCAATTTGCCACAGCATGTGGTTCATTTTTGTAGGGGCGTATTGCCTACGCCCAAATTACGTCTGAACCGGCGACGCAGGCGCTGCTGCCACTCTTTGAGCGTGGTTTGCAGCCAAAGGGCTTGTTTGACTTCTGCCGGCACATGCTCCCCCCAATAATGCGTCGTTTTGGCCACTGCCGTAATCACATTCTTGATCTCCCCCTTGAGCGTGAAGTAATCTCCCACGGGCACAAACAGTGTGGCCCCCTCAGCCCGCGCCTGCACATTTTCGGCGACAACAGCCTCCGCCAGCCAGGCAGCCATTGCCGCTGACTGGCACTGCACGCCAATCCAACCCGGCGTGGCAGCGGCAGCCGTTAACCCGCTCACCTCGCCAATGCCGCGCACAACTTCGGCTACAGCCACGGCATAAGCGGGCGCGTTCACGTCCGCGTCTTCCTGCGCCCACAACATCGAACCGCGATGGGGCGGCCCCCCCTCTTGTGCCAGGGCGCAAAAGGTGTCCCACATTTGCCCCCAATCCACTGCGCCGTCTGACCTGTATTTCATGGGCGCTGCCGGCATCGGCGCGCGCCTGTCTACTAAATCCACCATAGCCATCTTTTTCTCTCCCAACAGCCTGTTAGCCATTCATCCATTCACTCATTCACCAATTAATTATTCCCTGCCCCCCTACATACCAGTAGCACTGCACTTAATCGTGGTGGGTGTCAGCCCCGCCGTAGGCGGGGCTGACACCCATTTTTATGGGCAATTTTGGGCGCAGACGCGCCCAAAATTGCCCAAAGCCGATGCCTTTTTGCCCGTTTTGTGGAGCCAATAGGCGGTTGAAGAGGGCGCCACGGTTTAATGGGGTGTTACCCACATACCATTGAATCCCCAAAAAACACAATTCAATGGTCTTTTTTTATCGCTTAATGCGCTACATGCTCCCTGACTATTGCCCTATACGCCGCATTTCGCACAGACCACCATCTCTCCCCATTAACCATTCACCCATTCGCAAATTCACCAATTAACCATTTTTCTCTTGTTTCTCCGCGCCCTCCGCGTCTCCGCGTGCGCTCATTCTTGCTAATGATACGCAGCGACTGGCTGGCTGCATTCATGAGAATTGCGAGAGCAAAGAAGTAAAGTACAATATAATGTCAGATTTAGAACAGGCCGTGGTGCGTAGAATAGTAAAGACAACCAGATGGCGATAGCAGTCGCGTGCGCCGTGATCGCCATCTTCTTGAGCTGGCAGTTGTGTTGCCCCGGTCTGTCAATTGTCATGGATCGGGTATGAATCAATTGACCGACGAACAACTCATGGCATATATTGTCTCCGGCAATGACGAGGCGCTTTCAGTTCTTTACGATCGTTATGCGCCGGCTGTGATGGGTTTCGCTTTACGAATTGTGCGCGACACGACGGCGGCTGAGGACATCGTTCAGGAAACATTTTGGCGTATCTGGAATAACAGCGCCGCTTTTCAGGCAAGAAAGGGAAAGTTTGCCAGTTGGATGTTCGGCATTGTCCGCAACCTGGCTATTGACAACTGGCGGCGGCAGCAAGTGCGTCCTCAGGCGGCGCAATCAGAAGCTGTTGTGGAGCAGATCGCAGTACGACCTGATCCGGCTGCTGATGTGGTGGAAACGGTGTGGACGGCGGCGCGGCACAGCCTGGTGCGGGACGCTCTTGCCGTCCTGCCGCCAGAGCAGTTTGAGGTGATTGAACTTGCCTATTTTTATGATCGGACGCGTAAGGAGATTGCAGAAGAGACCGCCAATCCTTTAGGCACCGTACATACGCGGGCCCGCCTGGCGCTGCAAAAGCTGCGCCAGGCATTGGAAGAACGCGGAATTGAGGCATTTGATGGATGAACAGATAGAGGCTCTGCTGCCATTCTATGTATTGGATGCGCTGACGACCGCGGAAAAGGCTCAGGTCGAAGCTTATTTGCATGCGCATCCAGAGTGGCAGGCAGAGTTGGCTGAAATGGAAATGGCTGCGGCGGCGCTGCCCTATGCTGCCCCGCCGGTGGCCCCGTCGCCGGCGGTGAAGGAGCGGCTGATGGCTCAGGTGCAGGCTGCGCCGAAGCGGGTTGCCCAGCGGCAGACGCCGCCGCAGTTGGCGCGCCAGCCAGCCAGTCCGACATGGAGGGATCGCTGGCAGCAGTGGTGGGCCGGGTTGTGGGCGATGCCGGCATTTTCCGCCGTCGCCATCCTTCTCATCCTGGCCCTGGGCATTTGGGGCATCGCCCAAAGCCGCCAACTGCAGACCCTGCGCGCGGAGAACGAGTTGCTGCGTCTGGCTATTTTGAGCGAAAACGACCTGATCGCTGTTTTGTCCAGCGACTCCCACCAGACAACGGTTATTCAGGGCACGGAAGTTGAACCGCAGGCGCGCGGTCATTTGTTCCGGGATGCCGCCAGCCAGGCGGCGGTGCTGGTGGTCTCAGACTTGCCGCCGCTGCCGGCAGACAAAACGTACCAGTTCTGGTTGATTCGGGGCGGGGTGGCGGTAGATGCCGGCATTTT
>JAGVTM010000026.1 GCA_019136785.1 Chloroflexota bacterium
CCACAAGCGCGGCATCGTTTAGTTCTCTGCCCCGTCGCTGGCTAAAAGGGCAGCTATAGGTTCAGCCCAGGCCAATAGATGTTCGTCTGTCTGCCAGTTAGCGGCTATTTGCAGCCCCCAGGGAAGTCCGTTGGCGGCGAACCCTGCCGGCACGCTCACCGTTGGCAGTCCGGCGTGCGTCCAGGGTAAATTCATGATGGGGTCGCCCGTGCTTTCTAAGCCGGCGGGGGCTGTGCCTGGCGCGGGGGGCGACAGCCACAAATCCACGCCCGCCTCTGCCATGAGCGTCGTTAACTCCTGGCGCAACTGCGCCCGCCCCAGGCGAGCCGCAGCCACATCTTCCGGCGAAGCTGTCTGACCGCGCAGCAGCAGGCTGGCGGTTTTCTGGTGATATAGATGACTGTATTGGGCGTACCACTGAGCGTGGACAGCCGCGGCTTCGGCAGCCATGAGCAGTTGATGACGGGCGACAATGCCGGCAAAGTCAGGCATAGCCGGCACAGGCTTGACCATCCAGCCACCCTGGGCTAATCGCTGACAAACGTCCTCAAAATGCGCCAACGTCGCAGGTGTGGCCTGCTCCAGATAGGAACCCAGCGGTACGCCGAGGACGGGTGGGCGCAGCGGCGAGGCTGGCTGCCAGTCCGTGCAAAGTTGCGCGGCAGCCAGGGAGATGCCTTTGACATCGGACGCAAACAAGCCAATGTGGTCTAAAGATGGCGACAGGGGAATGACGCCTGCTCTGGAAATACGGTCATAGCTGGGTTTGTAGCCTACCACGCCGCAAAAGGCAGCAGGTCGGCTGATGGAACCAATGGTCTGCGTTCCCAAAGCCAGCGGGCACAATCCCGCACCCACAGCCGCGGCTGAACCGCTGCTAGAGCCGCCAGGGGTGTGGCCGGGGTGGTGCGGGTTGCGAGTAGGGCCGGGGGCAAAGTAGGCAAACTCTGTGGTGACTGTCTTGCCCAGGATGAGCGCCCCGGCGGCTTTCAATTGGGTCACGACGGCGGCTTCGGGGCCTTGCAGGATCTCGGGGGGGAGGCGGCTGCCGGCATACGTCGTGAAGCCGTTCACCTGAAAAATATCCTTCACACCCACAGGCACACCAAACAAGGGCGGGCGATGGGCGGGATCGGGATAACGTTCCAGCAGCGCTGCCGCGTCGCGGCGCAGGCGGTCAAATCGCCCTACTTCTGGGACAAAAGCCAATACAGACGGCTCTTGCACCGCAAAACGAGTTTCCAGTTCTGCCAGATATGCCGGCAGCGACAACAAACCGCTGCGCAGTTCAACAATTAGAGAGGCCAGAGTCGTTAACATACGATAGGAAAACCATCAGGGTTACTGATCATGCAGTCGTTCACTCCCCCGTAGATTGAGCTTGTCGAAACCGGTTCCCTTCGACAGGCTCAAGAGGCGGGGGTGAATGGTTACCTGATCATCTAGCGAGCGCTTGAAATGCGTGTTGGGTTCCTGCTACAATCTTCTCATTAAAGTCAGAACGGGCATGGTCGCCAGCGCAACGGTACAGGGTTTTGAAATTCCTGTGCGAGCCATTTTTGACGAGAAGTTGAATCGGGAAACGCTCCAACTGATGTGGGGGGACAAGGAGAGATAACACCGCCTTATCGGGTAAGCGATTCAGTGGCAGTCGCCAGCCTGACAGCATCTACGATATGCTGGTAACCGGTGCAACGACACAAATTGCCCGATAACGCTTCGCGGATTTCCATTTCGTTTGGCGCGGGATTTTCAGCCATGAAGGGAATGAGCGTCATCAAGATGCCAGGGGTGCAGAAGCCACACTGCAACCCGTGCGCTTCCCAGAAAGCCATCTGCAAGGGGTGCAAATGCCCGGCGCTGTCTGCCAGCCCCTCCACTGTGCCCAGTTCATGACCGTGCGCCTGCACTGCCAGCAGCAAACAGGAACGCACCGCCTGACCATCAAAAAGGATCGTGCAGGCGCCGCAGACGCCGTGCTCACAGCCCACATGCGTGCCCGTTAATCCCAGTTCGTGCCGGATGAAGTCGCTCAACAGCAGGCGCGGCTCAACCTGGCGCTCGTACTCTTTGCCATTAACAGTCAGTTTAACAGTGTGCATCATCGTTGGCCTCCAGGTTAAGACGGGAAGTGAGTCGCGCGGGCAGCGGCAGTGGTCAATGCGCGGCGGGTTAAGACGCGGGCCAGGTGGCGTTGGAAATCGGCGCTGGCGTGGATGTTGCCTGTGGGATCGATTTCGTGCGCCGCGGCGTGATTGGCCGCCGCCTCGATTGCGTCTGGCGTGAGCGACTCGTTTTGCAGCAAGCCAGCAGCAACCTGAGCATCTACGGGGCCATCTCCCAGATTCAGGTAGACAAGGCGGGCGTGCCGGCATTTGCCGCCCCCATCCAACGTCACCACCGCCGCCACGCCAGCCAGAGCGTAATCGCCCCGCCGCCGCGCTACTTCCACAAAAGCCCAACCGCTGTTGGTAGGCCAGGCAGGAAATTCAATCGCGGCTAATATTTCATCAGGCGCCACATCAACCATAAAGAGACTCTGAAAAAATGCCTTCGCCTCGATACGCCGCCTTCCATGCTGGCTGGCAACCTCAAATACGGCATCTAAGGCGACGGCTACCACAGGCAGTTCGGCGGCAGGATCGGCGTGTACCATACTGCCGCCAATCGTGCCGCGGTTGCGAATCTGGGGATGGGCAATTTGGGGCATCGCTTCCGCCAACAACGGCGCGAACTGCGCCACACGTGCGTCCCGTTCTACCTGCGCCTGCCGCGTCATAGCTCCCATGCGCAATCCCCCAGACGCCGTCCGTTCAATGCCGCCCAGGCCGGTTATGCGGTTCAAATCAATCAGAATCGCTGGCTGCAGCAGGCGGAAATTCATGGCGGGTATCAAACTTTGTCCACCAGCCAATAGCTTACCATCGCTGCCATGCGCAGCCGCCAGGGAAAGCGCCTCCGCCAGCGAATCGGGCGCAGCATAATCAAACGGAGCAGGTTTCATGGGAAATCCTTTGCACAATTGGGTGTGAGTAGACACTGCCTCAAGTGGCGTAATTATTGTGCAACGCTCAGGGGTTGTCAAGATGAGGGGAAAGTGGGAAAGTGGGGGAAAGGGAAGAAGGAAGAGAGAAGGAGAAGGATAGGAAGTTGTCTGGAATCAACACTTATAATGAGAAGGCGCTGCATCTGGATTTGAAACAGTGGTATGCGCAGGCGGGGGATGTGTTTGAAGCGCCATTGGACGGGTATTTTATTGACATTGTGCGCGGAGACCTGCTGATTGAGATTCAAACGGGCAATTTCACAGCCATCCGCAGCAAACTGGCGCGTCTGGCGCAGACGCATCCGGTACGTCTGGTGTATCCAATTGCGCAAGAGAAGTGGATTGTGAAGCTGGATGAACAAGGGGAGCGGCTAAGCCGGCGCAAGTCGCCAGCACGGTGCGGTCTGGCGCACGTGTTCGCGGAGTTGGTGCGACTGCCAACCTTCCTGGGCGGGGCCAATACGTCCCTGGACATCTTATTAATCGCAGAGGAAGAAGTGCGCGTCTATGATGGGCAACGGGCCTGGCGACGGCGTGGCTGGGTGACGCAGGAGCGGCGGCTGCTGCGGGTGGTGGAGAGCAAGCTGTGGCAAACGCCGGAGGATTGTCTGGCTTTGCTGCCGGCAGACCTGCCCGACCCCTTTACCACCGCCGACCTGGCTGCCGCGTTGGCGCAGCCACGTTGGCTGGCGCAAAAAATGGTTTACTGCCTGCGGGCCATGGAATTAATTACTGCCGTTGGCAAAGAAGGCAACGCCATCCTTTACACCTGCGCCGGCTGTTGAGCCATAATTTCCTCAATGAACGCCTGCAGTGGGGCATAGTGGGAGCCTTTCCAGTAGATGCGGTCGCAATTCTGACACAGGCGAAATTCATCGTAGTAGAGGCGCGTTTTGGGCTCCAGCCGGTGCAGCACAGACTCTTTGGCGACAGGTTGAAGCTGCCCGTTACAGCGCAGGCAGCGCTGCCAGGGGCGTATCTGCGAATATAGTTGAAAACGATGCAGCAGCGTCAAAAGCTGCTGCCGCGGTTCGCGGGACCAGAGACAGCAGCCGTAGGTTACGATTTTGCGCATGAGCAGCGCCTGATCCCGGGTGACCAACACGCGCTGTTCGTCATGGGCCACCTGCGCCAGCAGGGCATCGTCAGCGTCATTCTCGTAGCGGGTATCAAATCCAAGCAGACGCAGATATACAGCAAGCTGCCCCAGATGACCATCTAGCACAAAACCAGGCGGGCGCGGCAAGGGTGGGCGCAGCGGAGGCAAGGGAGTCACGTCCAGATTAACAAAAGTAGGATAAACAGCGAAGCGATCCCCTGCGGCAGCCAGGTAATAAAAGTCAACAGGCTGCCCGTTTGCCAGAATTGCGCCAACCTCGGTGTGCGGAACCCCCAGAGCTTCGATCAAGTGCTTGACGGACACGGGGCCGCGACTGGTCACAGAAAAAGCAACCTGGCGCTGCGACGGCAAGAGGAAGTCGTTTAACTCAGCGTAAAAACGCATGGCGACCGTGGTAATGGGCGCATCCATAAGCCGTGTAGCATACCAGGGGCGCGCGGACGCGGCAACCACGTAGGTGAGCGTTTTGTAAGAGTTCAATGGGGGTTTCTGGCATTGATAGGCAAACGGGTGGGTTGTGCTTATAATGAAAACTTCCTAGTTCTACCGTTTTTTGTTGCTGACATGAAAGCCCTGTAAAGAAGTGGCTACCAGCAGATTTTCAAGCCAATTGTCCCGATAAACGAAGCCGTTGAGCTTGTGGACAGGTGGACAATAAGGCCAGAAGTTGTGCAGCAGGGACCAGGCTCGGGTGTGCAACTCGGCTGAGAGCCCATGTCCGTGAAAGTAGCGAGTGCTATAGAGCCAACGCGCCATGGGTTCCATATGCCGGTCCACCATATTGCTGGTGCGATAGGCCTGAGGATAGTCAAAGGCAAGACTAAAGGAATCTGCCTTAGCGCACAGTTTATCAATAGCCTCAATGACCGGGACTGTTAAGTGGTTGGCATGGGTCTGTGTCCACTTCTGTAACTGGCTGACTTTTTGGCGAAAATCGGCACGCGAGGCTGAGTGATAAATATCCCAAACCTGGCGCTTAATCTCGGTAAAGGTATGACCCAATCGCTTGCCACAGGTGCGCACTTTGAGAAAGGCATGCAAAAAGCATTGAATAATCGTCACCGTGGCAAAAAGCGTTTGCCAGGCCAGATGCGTGGCCTGCCAGCCATCGATGTTGACCGTTTGTGGTGCATAATGGCTATCCAGTCGTTGGGCTTCCTGCTGAAAATGACCATAGGCTTCCGTCAAGCCCTCGGCATCGGCGGTGAAAGAAACCGAGGCACCCAACACACAATCTTGGGCCACGGTAGTGGCTATGTACACTTTCTCCCCATGAAAATAGGCGTGTTTTTCATCAGCCAGTACATGTTCTGGCAACTTAGCCGATTCTTTGACTGTTGTCCCCACAATATCATGACGCCCCACACTACCCACCAGCCGATACCAATACATGTCGTTGCGGCCAAAGACGTAGGTCAGCGCCCAAAATGGCACACCGAAACGACGCAGAAACAAAGCCTTCTCCACTTCAGTCACTGCTCCCGCCATGTAGGGCAGAATGTCACAAGGCGCGATTGTATAGACTTGCCGTTGCCCTACGGCGTCCCGCTCTGTCAATTGAATCCGTCGCAATTGGACTTGCGGCATTTTCTGCGAAGCAGGCATCATCCCATGCAACTTGTACCCCTGGCTGATACCGTCAGGAAAAAGTTCTGGATAGCTTTGGATCATTTCATCGAGACGCTGCCGAAAGGCTTGCTTATCGTACAGAATTTCACTGTAGGCTGCTAAATCAATCGGTAAGGTGACCCGTTTGGTATGTTTTATGGATTCTATTTTGGTTTTGCTATACTTTCTTTGAGGCATATTGGCTGGACTCTTGGTCGGGTTTTAGCCAATATTGCCTCACTTATCGCAAAACAACAAAATTCGTTAGAACTAGAAA
>JAGVTM010000332.1 GCA_019136785.1 Chloroflexota bacterium
GGCAAAAATCAAATTCTTATCATCTGGCGGAATGCCCAGGTGTTCTTTTGCCCCCCTTTTGGACATGGGATGGAAACGCGCCAGATCGACGCCGGGCGGAATCACCTTAATCTGTTCTTTGTCCGCATCATAAAGCCAGAAAAGCTGCGCTTCTTCGGCTGGCGTCGCCGCAATAACCCGGTCTGCCACGTGGTGGATAATGTGCGTTTCCCCATCAATTCGCGCCGGCGACGCTCGTTCCTCCTCGCTCAGGGCAATCCGGTTCTTCATCTGCCCCAGCGTGTGAAACATCTGCACAATCGGGATGCGCTGCCCCCACGCCTGTCGCAACCCTTCCGCCGCCAGACCGGACAGCCAGTAATGGCTGTGAATAAGGTCGTAAGTGATGCCCTGCTCTCTGGCAAAAGCCGCCACGCCCGCCACAAACTCGTTCGTATAATCCCCCACTTCCGCCACCGGTATCGGTTTTTCCGGTCCCGCCGGAATGTGAATGACCCGCGCCCCATATCCTAGATCGTGTTTAATCATGGGTTGGCAATCGTCCTGCGACCGCGTGAAAACGTCCACCAGGATGCCCTGCCGGCCTAATTCCCGGCTGAAGTCTCGCACGTAAACGTTCATCCCCCCCGTTTTCTTGCCCCCCAACGTAGCCAGGGGACACGTATGTACGCTGAGCATCGCCACCCGCCGCGGGCGCTCAGTTGGCGGCAAAGCGGCTGATTGATTGTTCATGTTAATCCCTTTGTACGTGTAAACGGTAAATGAGGGTATCCTTCGCGCCAAAGCGGTACTTGTACTCCTCGCTGCCGCGCAAAAAATCAAACGTGCTAAATCCCTGGGCGATGGCTTGCTCAATAGCCCGCGCCGTCAGCACCACGCCTGCACTTAGCCAGGAGAAGTTATTGGGATCGAGGCCAGAGTTGTAAACCCAGATGCGGTTTTTATAGGCGAAATTAAACAAGGCTGCTGCTTTTTGCCCTTCAATACTCAGAAACAGCAGTTGCAGCGTGTTCGCCGCCATTCCTGCCGCTGCCGCTTCCTGAAATACAGCCCGCCGCGCCTCATTCAGCCAGGCCTGTTTTTCTGGCGTACTCTTCTGCAAGAGCGCTAGAAAATCATCTACTTCCGCCGTCAGATCTGCATTTACGCCAACGGTATAGACATCTACTTCCGCCCCTTCTGCCCGGCGCAGTTTGCGCCGCAGTTCGTGCCGCTGTTTCTTGTCCAGGCTCTCCAGATAAGCGTCGAAACTATCCGGCAGCTCAATCACCGGGCACACTTCATGCACCTGTGTCGAAAAAGAAAGCCCGCGGCTGGCTGCCAGTTGCGGCAAGATCGTGCGCGTGGGGGATTCTGCCGGCACGTTACACAAATCCATCCCCTGCCACGCCGGGAACGCCTCGCTGTGCAAACAGTCCATCACCGCCGCCCACACCGCTGCCGCGTCCGCCGCCGGCGCGATCAAATCCAGGTAATCCGTTTCCTCGACGCAGCCGTTAAAATAGATCACCCCGTCCACCACGTACAGGCTGGCAATACCCGCCAGTCCGCCCGTTTCGCGGCGCACGGCAATCGTATGTAAATCGCCAGGCCCCAAATGCCGCCACCAGGCGCGCTGGTAAGCCCACGTCTGGAAAGGCGTATCCGTCATGCCCCGCCCGGCCAGAGCGTCCCATTCATCCCCTAGCCGCACAAAAGCGTCCATATTGTGTAGTAGTTCAGTCGTTAGCATAGTCATGATACAGTATTACTGCCTGTCAACGCCGGCATTGATGCCAGCGCAGGTTTGGGTTAACACGCTTTCTTCACGCCAGCACGCGGTCATCCCCCAGGCGGCGCGTCAAGCGCTGTTCATCCAGGTGTTCCAGCCAGGCGATGGCGTATTTACGGCTGGTGTCGAACAGGTCGCGCACCTGCGCCGCGTTGACGCGCGCCTGGACGGTTAGCAGTTGCAGGATTTGCCCTTTGTACTGCTCATAGGCGGCGCGCGCGTAGACGACTTCTCCATTCAGCGGTACCAGTTCGCCCAGGTCCACCAGGGCTGCGTATACGTCGTCCCCCAGCGCCTGCCGGCATATTTTCACCGAGGGCGTGTTGATGCCGGCGCTCTCCATCTGCCCTAGAAGCCGCCGCCGGCGGCTCTCTTGCTCTGCGTCGAAGCGGATAGCGTGGCCGGGCGTGTGCAAAATAGCGGCTGCATCTACCAGCCGCCCATCCGTTACTGCCTGACTCACCAGCGCGTTAAACCAGGGCGCTGCCAGATTCAGACGGCTGCGCGCCTCCTCTCGCGGCATTCCCAGGCGCAGCGGGTACTGCTGCTGGTAGCTTGCTACCAGCGCCTGCAGTTGCTCCAGCCGTCGCTGCCAGCCGCCGCGGGACATCGCCTGCTGTCCTAATTGCACCGCCTGCTCGTTTGCCAGCAGCATCTCCCAGGCAGCCCCGCCCCTGGCCTCATCCAGACCCGCCTGTTGAAAAAGCTGCGCCAGCGCCGCCGGTTCCCAGCGGGTCAACGCTTGCAGCAGTAGTTCTGCTGGCGTACCCTGCGCCAGCGTTCGCAAATGAGCCAATAGTTCCGGACGGAAACGGCGGTGGCGTCTCCCCGGCTGCGGGTCTAGCACCCGTCCCCCGCCCAGGGTGATACCCGGCGAGGGCAGGCGCAGAATGAACCGGTCGCCGCGGGCCACGGCTGCCGGATCGCGTAGGGCGATTTGCAGCCAGCCCGTTTCGCCGGGCTCAATTTGCGTCGCTCCCAACACCCGCGCCCGTCCTACAATTTCAGCCGCCCCCACAAACAGCTTCACTTCCATGTTGTGTTTGAGGGGAATGCCGGCATCCGCCAGATGACGATACGCCGCGTCAAACAAAACCGTATCCCGCACTCCTCCTGGTCGCGTGAGCACCTGCCCTCGCTGCACTGCCTCTCGATCCAGCCCCGTCAGATTCACTGCTACCCGGCTGCCCGGTTGGGCAATCTCCCGTTGTCGCCGGTGCGTTTGCAGCCCACGAATGCGCCCTTTCAACCCGCCTGGATGGATCTCCACCGCATCCCCAACGCGCAAACTACCGCCCAACAGTGTTCCCGTCACCACCGTGCCAAAGCCGGACAGCGTAAACACGCGGTCAATGGGCAGCCGCGGCTGCCCTTCATCCGCTCGCGCTGGCGTGGCCCGCAGCCGTTGGTACAACGTCTGCTTTAGCGCCGTCATCCCCTGCCCGCTGCGCGCCGAAACGGGCACAATAGGCGCATCCGCCAACGTCGTGCCCGCCAGCGCTTCCCCCACATCCAGCGTCACCAACTCCAGCCAGTCGGGATCGTCTATCAAATCAATCTTCGTCAGCGCCACCACCCCGCTTTCCACTTGCAGCAGGTCCAGAATCGCCAGGTGTTCCCGCGTTTGCGGCATGACGCCCTCGTCTGCCGCCACCACCAGCAGCGCCAGATCAATGCCGCCCACGCCTGCCAGCATATTCTCAATGAAATCCCGATGGCCCGGTACGTCCACCACCCCCACTTCTTCCGGCTGACCCTCCGCCGCGCCCAGCGTCAGCCAGGCAAAGCCCAGGTCAATCGTCATTTCCCGCTCTTTTTCTTCCGCCAGACGATCCGGATCAATCCCCGTTAGCGCCTCCACCAGCGTAGATTTGCCATGATCCACATGTCCTGCCGTACCGATAACATACATTTATTCTTCCCGCACAGGGATCAAGGCTGGCTGGCGGCGGCGGGTGGGGTTTTGCGCCAGCGTTTTTTCTACTTCCTCCATCCACACCCGCGGCCATTGCTTCAGCGCGTCCGCCTGCGCCGACTGCACTCGCCACAACATCTCCTTGTCTTGCCGTATTTCCAGGATCGCTTCTTCCATCACCGTCAGCTTCTCTTCAAACTGATTGTCCCGCCGGTGTACGCCTGACAGGCGTTGTTCCATGTCCACTTCGTTATTTCGCCACCGCTTTTCATACTCCGCCTGGAACGTTTGCCACTGCGTCACGATCCGGTTGATTTCCATGCGCTGCCGTTCTATCTCTTCTCGCTGCTTTTGCTCTAGCTGCTTTTGCCACGGCGCCAGCGACTGCACCGCCATCCTGGCTTCCTGATATTGGTCGGCGAACGTCACCCACTGTTTGGCGTATTGAGCCATCACCCCTTGCTGCTCTTCCAGCGTTCGCTCCCAGGTAGCCTGCCGCTGGTTGCGTTCATATTCGCCCAACTGCACCTGTTCCGCCCAACTCTTAATGCTGTCCCGCAGTTCTACCTGCGCTTCGGTAATACCCTTGATGTCGCTCTCAAAGCGGGCCACCGCGTTAGCCACCACGTCGTGGCGGTTGTAAATGGGCGCCCACTTCTTCTCAATTTCCAGCAGCACCGTTTCCACTTCCGTCAGGCGATTGGCATGTCGTTTGGTGGTTTCGTTGACAAAAGCCAGTTCCCGCGGCCACGGTT
Organism: Chloroflexota bacterium; assembly: GCA_019136785.1. Taxonomy (GTDB): domain Bacteria; phylum Chloroflexota; class Anaerolineae; order Promineifilales; family Promineifilaceae; genus JAGVTM01. The sequence continues at coordinate 4,442 of JAGVTM010000332.1, forward strand.
CCAACTCATGCTGCACGCCCGTAATCTGATTTTGCAGCGCCCCAATAAGCTGCGATAGGCGCGCGTCTTCAGCTTGCCGCAGTTCCATGTCCTGTCGCAGCCGGCCAATTGCCGGCAATTCCCGCCGTATATCCGCAATTTCCCGCGTATGCACTTCGCTCTCCACCCGCCGCAGCCGTTCAATTTCGGCGGTTGCCTTGCGCTGCCGGTCATCGTACTGCTCAATAAGCTGCACCATCTCGTCTTTGAACTGCGACAGCCGCGCATCCACCTGCGGCATCCGTCCCAGTTGCGCCGCCAGATTGGCTGACTGCTTTTCTAGCTCCTTAATGCGCTGCTCCCGCTTCACCAGTTCTTCTTTTTGCAGGATC
>JAGVTM010000571.1 GCA_019136785.1 Chloroflexota bacterium
TTTCAAACAGCTTTTGGATGTCCGCCGCCGTCAACGTTTTATCGCCGGCGACCCGCTCAATCCACCCCGCCAGCAAATCCCCACCCACTTTCTGCACCAGGTTAGCCGCCGCCGGCGACAGCAGCGCCAGCGCCGCCGGATCGCCGCCGGCAATCTCGAACAACGCCGCCAGTGCAATGCCATGAATGACCACCTGCCCCACCGCGCGCCCACCCCACCGCGCCGCCGCCAGCAGCCGTTCTATTGTGCTATCCTGTCCCTCGCTACCCGTCTCCGCCATCCAACCTCCCATTAACCATTCACGAATTCACCAATTCACAAATTAACCATTCAGGCAGTCTTCAAACCTGCCCCTACCCTGGAACACCCCCCATTATACCCCGCCGCCGGACATTTGTAGGACAATTTGCCAAATTGTCCCCCAGAGGCGGGTTGCCAACCCGCCCTACGCACCGTGTCATTCCGAGGTCCTCCGAGGAATCCCAATGGCCTTGGTGGAATGAGACGGTTGTGGGGTAGCAAGGGTAGGGATTCCTCCCCTTCGGCAGGCTCAGGGTCGGAATGACAGCTAATAATTAATTGGTGAATTGGTGAATTCGTGAATGGCTAATGAGGCGGTTAGTGGGCAGCGGCGGTAGGGGTTCCTCGCTCCGAAGACTTCGCTCGGAATGACACATAGGGGCGGGTTGCCAACCCGCCCTACATTGTATGACAGGCAAATAGGGGTGGGTTGCCAACCCGCCCTACAGCGTCAGGAGCCTTCTTGTCGGGCGAAAAACGCCAGCAGGCTGCCCAGACCAATGATGATCAAGAAGATGGGCCAGATGACGCCCCAATCGAGATTGACCAGGTGAGCGAGCTGCGCACACGCTGCGACAGGTGACCATCGGCGCGGTAGGCGTTCCAGGCGCTGCCCAGGCTGCCTAAGGCAGGGATCAGAATAAAGAGCGCCCACCAGTTCTGCAGTTCAAAGCTGGTGTAGTTGCCGATCAAAAAAAGGACGCCTAGCAAGACCATCACCCCGCCAATAATCCAGTTTGAATCGCGCTGGCGCCGCCCCCGTTGATTGGGCGTTTGCGCCTGTTCGGCCTGCTTGAGTTCATTGATATTGTCTTCCATGCCTTTTGTTCTCCTTTTGTGGCCATCCGGCGCGCGCCAGGAAGCGGCTGCCGCGCCAGATTGGCTTGAAAATATGGACGTGACGCGCTTATTGGCGACAGTGGAAAAAGAGCGCTGCGCCTGAACGGGCGCGAGAGAAAGGTTGTTCACCTGGCTGACTATACGCGGCGGGAGGAGCAAGGTTGCGCCGCAGCCGAAAATTGGTCGGGATAGGGAATTTGGTTACACTTGCTGAATGAGAAGCTGTGTCCTGTTTCTTTCCCTCTTTTTAGCCGGCGCGTTGCTGTGGGCAGCCGGGCAGGCAATGCCGGCAGCCGCCAATCAGGCTGACCTTGCCGCCCTCTTTGCCCCTCCCACGCCAGCGGAAATGGACAGCGTGCGCAGCGATTGGGCCGCGCGGCAGCCGGCAGTGATTAGTTGGACCGTGCACACGTCAGCCACCATCCTCTCCCATCCGGTGTGGATTGTGTCGCAGCGCATTGACGGCGAACGCCATTATGGGGCCATCCGTTTTCCTATGGCGTTCCAGTCTGACCGCCTCTACCCGGTGCTGGTGTACAACCACAAAGGGAACTACCTCTTCCTGGAAGCGGAACTGGCGGTGCTGGATGCGGCGCTGATGGGCGACTGCCCGGCGCAGGAATTCATCTACGTCATGCCCTCGTTTCGCGGCGAATATATTCTCTCCAGCTATCTGGGCACATTTACTTCTCAGGGCGCACAGAGCCGCCTGAACTACGATGTGGACGACAGCATGGCATTGCTGGCGGACGTGTTGGCGCGCGTGCCCCAGGCTGACGCGGCGCGCGTGGTCACGCTGGGCGTCAGCCGCGGCGCGGGCGTTTCGCTGCTGCAAGGGGCGCGGGATGGGCGGCTGCGGCGGCTGGTGGATTATTTTGGGCCGGCGGATATGTTCCTGCCCTCGCTGCGCGCCGACGCTGAATATTGGGTAGATCATGGCGGGCCCCCGCCAGATGCGGTCAACGACGCCGTGCTGCCGCAGGTCATGGAAATTGTGCTGCCTTACGTGGATGGCAGCACCCCCCTGGCGGAAGCGCGCCAGGCGCTGCTGCAAAGTTCGCCCGCCTACTTTGGGCAGACCATGCCGCCGCTGCAAATTCACCACGGTACGGCGGACGAGGCTGTGCCAATCGGTCACAGCAACAGTTTGAACGCCAAACTGGGCGCATTGGGCGACGCCCCCCCGTTTGCGTATTACACGTACCCTGGCGGCGATCACAACATTGCCACCCTGGCGGGCAGCGGCGACCGTATCACGCCTTTTTTGTGCGACCTGGTTCCTACCGGTCTGGCGGCGGCGCTGCGCAGCCAGCCTGCGCCTGTGCCGGCAGGAGACTCCCTGACCTATCACTTGCTGGTTACCAACACCAACGCCGTCAGCCTGACGGCAACCATTACGCAGGTTATGCCGCCGTCTGTTACCCCGGCGGATACGCTAATCTGGCAAACAGTCATTCCTGCCGGGCAAACCTGGAGCAGCGCCGTCGCTGTGCAAACGGCGCCCGATTACCTGGGGACGTTGGCCAGCCAGGTCATTGTCACGACCCGCGAAGGCGTCACGGCGCAGGTCAGCAACGAAACAGAAGCCGTGCCCACCGTGACGCGCCTGATCTTTCTGCCGATGATGCAGCGTCCCTGAGCGCAATAGGGCAGAAACGCGGACCCCATTGGGCGTATGCCATACGCCCATTGAGACCCATTAGACGTATTACTATCTTGTCAGCCGTGATTTGCTAAGATTGGTTCAATCTGCCAGATTGAACCAATCTAGCCCATCATTTTATGTTTGACGGGACACGACCCTATAGCAGGTGGATGCATGGGGAAGGGAGCGCAAAGCGCGAGAGCCATCCCCACTGCTGGCGGGGATGGCTCTCGGTTTGGTTATCGGTCTGGGAAGCGTTTATTGGGGGGCAGCGGCGCGACGGCGGAAGATGATGTACAGCCCCACCAGGATTAAGAGGGCGGGCCAGGCGTAACCCACCACCTGCAGGACATCGTTAAAGATGCCGCCATACAGGACGGCAAAGCCCGTTACGCCAATGATTACGGCGGGAATCAGGGGCCACCAATGCACTCTGTCCGATACGAAGACGGACAGCACGGTGATCAAAGCCCAACCCAGGGCAAAGGCGATCAAGAAAGCGCCGCCTTCGTCCATGCCTGCCGGCAGCCGCCACGTACCGGAGGCAAACATCGTGCCCAGGCCCAGGCCAGCCAGGATGCCGCCGGGGATGATGGGCCCAATCTGGCGGGCAATCAAACCCCAGGCCAGGAAGAGGATGGCCAATGCCGGCATGATGTACAACCCAACCTCTTGCATATCCACAAACTGCATAACCAGGGCAAAGATGCCGATGATGATCAGCACAATGCCCCCAACCAATTGGTCACGAGTGAATCTACGCTCTGTCATCTGGACTGCTCCTTTTGCTCGAAATGCCAGCAACCCCTATTCTGGCATTTTGCGCTTTGTAGTGAACGCTCATAGCAAACAACCAGAACCGCCAGGGCGCTGTTTGCCCCCGGCAGCCGCCATGTGTCACACTTATAGCGTATTCAACTGGGGCGGCGGAATAACGTGACAAACGTCATGAATTGCCCGCCATTTTGTCATAACTCCTGCATCCACTAACAACCACAGGCGCAAACCCGCTCAAAGTGGGAATTGCTGGCGTTCCATTTTTGCCGTTCGCGGACAGGCTGTTAGAATCGTAGCCGGTGAGGATACACACATGTTCGAAATCCCCTTATTTCCGCTGCACACGGTTTTGTTTCCCGGTATGCCTCTGACGCTGCATATTTTTGAAGAGCGGTACAAGCAGATGATCCAGCTTTGTTTACGCCAGCATATGCCATTTGGCGTGGTCTTGATCCGCCGTGGGCCGGAGGTGGGCGGCGGGGCGGAACCGCACGCCATTGGCTGTACGGCGCGGGTGACGCACGTGCAGCCTCTGGAAGATGGGCGCATGAACCTGCTGGCGGTGGGGCAAGATCGCATGCGCATTGTGGAACTGAAGCACGACAAACCGTATCCGGCTGGCCTGGTTGAACTGTGGCCCCTGGCTGCCGCCGGTGCGGGCCAACTGGCGGCAGCCAGCGAGCAGCTTCGCCCCCTGGTGTTGCGCTATCTGCATATCCTGGGCAGCGCCGGCCAGATAGATCTCAAAGCCGTCCGGTTGCCCGACGACCCGCAAGCGTTTGCTTTTCTGGCGGCCTCGTTGCTGCAAATCCCACCGGAAAAGAAACAGACGCTGCTGCACCACCAGGATACGCCGCAGTTGTGCGCCGCCCTACATGCCCTTTATCGTGAAGAATTGTCTGTGCTTAAGGCGCTGCTCCGCCCCCAGGAAGATGGCGGGCAGGCCGGGCCGTTTTCGCTGAATTAAAGCGATGAGGTTACCAACAAGATGAAAACGCTGTTGATATTGCGTCACGCTAAATCCAGTTGGGATAATGCCTATCTGGCGGATCACGATCGCCCGCTCAACGCCCGCGGTAAGGCGGACGCGCCGCGCATGGGCCGGCTGCTGGCGCAAGAAGACCTGACGCCGCAGGTGATCTACAGTTCGTCGGCGGAGCGGGCGCTGGCTACCGCCGAAGCCGTGGCTCTGGCTTGCGGCTACGAGGACGCCCTGGCGGTGCGCCGCAGCCTGTATCACGCTGACCCATTGGATTACCTGGAGGTGCTGCAGAGTGCGCCGGAGACGGCGCAGTGCGTGATGGTGGTGGGGCACAATCCGGGTCTGGAAGAACTGGTGGAGGCGTTAACGGGCACAGCGGCGCAGATGCCCACGGCAGCGCTGGCGCAGGTGGAACTGCCTGTGGCGCAGTGGCGAGATGTGAATGAAGAAACGTTGGGCAGGTTGGTGCAGCTTTGGCGCCCGCGCGATCTGGTATGACGCTTGTTAAAATAGACGCGGCGTGTTAGAAATAGAGGGCTACGGCTGCAAAACTCTAAGAAAAAAACCTCACCGCAAAGCGCGCTAAGAGCGCAAAGAGAAGGCAAGACACCCCTTTGCGCCCTTCGCGTCTTGGCGGTGAAAAAAAGAAGCTTTACCGCAAAGCGCGCTAAGAACGCGAAGAGAAGGCAAGACGAACCTTTGCGTCCTTTGCGTCTTGGCGGTGAATTCTCAGATAGGAAACAGGCAAAGTCAGGTATGGCAGAACTATTTACGGCAGAGAATCTGGTTGCATTGTTGACGTTGACCGCCCTGGAGATTGTGCTGGGGATTGATAACGTTATTTTTATTGCCATTATTGCCGGCAAACTGCCGGCAGCGCAGCAAGAACGGGCCAGGCAGGTGGGCATTGCC
>JAGVTM010000159.1 GCA_019136785.1 Chloroflexota bacterium
GGGAAATCTTCAACATGACGATCTACGACATCAGCCGAACCTTAAACGAAGCCTTAGCCCCCTGGCCCGGGGACACGCCCTTCAGCCTCACGCCCGCGCTGCGGCGGCAGGACGGGCACAGTGTCAACCTGACGACCATCACCAGCAGCGCCCACATCGGCACGCACATGGACGCGCCACACCACTTCGCGGACAACGCAGCTACAGTGGAAGCCCTGGATTTGGGTGTTTATTGGGGTCTGGCGCAGGTGGTCACGGTCAGCAAAACCGCCGGGCCGCTGCTGCCGGCAGACCTGGCGGGCATTAACCTGGCGCTGGCCCCCCGCCTGCTGGCACACAGCCGGGCCAGCCATCTGGATCCGACTCGTTTTCCCGATGGCTTCATTTATCCCAGCCCAGAACTGGCTGCTTTTCTGGGACAGCAAGGCGTCATCCTGTTTGGTTCCGACGCACCCTCCATGGACGACGCCAACAGCAAAGACATGCCCGGCCATAACGCCCTGCGGCGGCACGGCGTCGCCATCCTGGAAGGGCTAAATCTGGCTGGCGTCCCCGACGGTCTATACGAACTGGTTGCCCTGCCCCTGAAGATCGAAGGCGGCGACGGCAGCCCCGTGCGCGCCGCGTTGAAAACAATCAACAGTCAACAGATAACGGAAAACGGCTAACAATTGCCTGCTTTCTGTTGACTGTTGCCTGTTAACTGTTGCCTGTTGCTTGTTGCCTGTTTTATGTTCGCTCTGACTCTTGCCGAAGCCCTAACCCTTGATGAACGCGATGACCTGGCGGCGTTTCGCCAGGCGTTTGTCATTGACGATCCAGAGTTGATTTACCTGGACGGCAACTCCCTGGGGCGGCTGCCGCGGGCCACGGCAGCGCTGCTATCAGATATGGTAACGCGGCAGTGGGGACAGCGCTTGATCCGCAGTTGGAATGAGGGATGGTTTACGCTGTCGCAGCGCATTGGCGGTAAGCTGGCGCGCCTGGTGGGGGCGCAGCCCGATGAGGTCATTCTGGCGGACTCCACCTCGGTCAACCTGTACAAACTGACGGCGGCGGCGCTGCAGGCGCGCCCGGGGCGGCGCAAAATCGTCAGCGACGATCTCAACTTTCCTTCTGACCTGTACATTTTCCAGGGAGCGCTAAACCATACGGGATGGCTGCAAATTGTACCGTCGCCGGATGGGATTCACGGGCCGCCCACAGCAGCCCTGGCAGACGCCCTGAATGAGAATGCGGCGCTGTTGTCGCTGTCGCATACGGCGTTTAAGAGCGGCTACACCTATGACATGGCAGCGATCACCGAAATCGCGCACGCCGCCGGGGCATTAACGCTGTGGGACTTGAGTCATTCGGTGGGAGCCGTGCCCATTGACTTAAACGGCAGCGGCGTAGACCTGGCGGTGGGCTGCACTTATAAGTATCTGAACGGCGGGCCCGGCGCGCCCGCTTTTCTCTATGTGCGCCGCGACTTGCAAGAGCAATTGCGCCAGCCCATTTCCGGCTGGTTTGGGCAGCGCAATCAATTCGCTTTGGGGCTGCATTATGAAGCCGGCGCGGGTATCACCCGCTTCCTGACGGGCACGCCGCCGCTGTTGTCGCTGGCGGCGGTGGAGCCGGGGGTGGATTTATTGGTGGATGCCGGCATTTCCCGCCTGCGCGCCAAATCCATCCAACAAACCGAATACCTCATCGCCCTGTGGCAAGCCTGGCTGCAGCCTTTGGGTTTCAGCCTCAACTCCCCCCGCGACGCGGCGCAGCGCGGCTCCCATGTTTCCCTGGGACACCCCGAAGCCGCGCGCATTGACCGCGCCCTCATTGAACAAATGAACGTGCTGCCCGACTTCCGCCGCCCCGACAACCTGCGCCTGGGCATTGCCTCGTTGTACACATCCTTCCAGGACATTTACACGGCTATGACCCGCCTGCACCACGTCGTGGCGGAGCAGCTTTATGAGCAATACTCACCCGAAATGCCCGACGTGACCTGATAGGAATCGCCGTAATCGGTCCTGATTCTCAACATGCCAGATTGAAAATGAGCACAAACACCCTCCAAAAATTTACCACCGCCGCCGGGCGCTGCATTTACACCTTTCCCGTGCAAGCCTTTGCCACGCTGGTAGCCAACATCTACGTCATTGACGACGGCGAACGGCTGACGTTGGTGGACACCGGTTCCGGGCTGCCCGACTGCAACCAGCAGTTGCAGGCTGGCTTTGCCGCTTTGACGGCAGAATATGGCCCCCGCCTCGACCTGGCAAACCTGGACGCCATCCTTGTCACGCACGGGCACATTGATCATTTTGGCGGGCTGCCGTTCGTGCGCCAGTTCAGCCAGGCCCCCATTGGCGTGCACGTGTTGGATAGGCGGGTGCTGTCCAATCATCAGGAGCGGCAGGTGGTAGCGGCGCGGCGGCTGGAAAACTTTTTGGAGATGGCCGGCGTGCCGGCAAAACACCGCGAAGCCCTCATGTCCGTATACCTGTGGGCCAAAGGCTTCTACCGTTCCATCCCCGTTGATTTTCTGCTGGAAGAAGGCGAACCCGCCCCAGGCAACTTTCAGGTGTTTCATGCGCCGGGCCACTGTCCGGGCCAGGTCTGTCTGCGCGTGGACGACATGCTGCTCACCGCCGACCACATCCTGGCGCGCATCACGCCGCACCAGGCGCCGGAGAGCATCACCAACCACATGGGGCTGGGGCATTACCTGGACTCACTGGCCCGCATTGAGAAGCTGCCGGGCATCACCCTGGGGCTGGGCGGGCATGAAGAACCGATTACCGACATCTACAGCCGCATTCAGGCCATTCGCCACTCCCACCAATCCCGCCTGGAAAAGACGTGGGACATTTGCCGCGAACCGCGCTCCATTGCCGACGTCAGCAAAGAGTTATTTGGGCACGTAGAGAGCTACCACGTGCTGCTGGCTCTGGAAGAAACGGGGGCGCACGTCGAATATCTCTACCAGCGCGGCGAACTGGTCGCCGCCAACCTGGATGAGATTGAGCAAAACACCCATCCCGTTATTCGCTATGTGCGGGCGTGAGAAGTCGTGACCGATGAACAGTCGTCAGAACGCAATCTGCCCGGCATAGCCGCCCCGCTGCTGGATTGGTGGGATACCGGGCACGCCGACCTGCCCTGGCGACGCACGCGCGACCCTTACGCCATTTGGGTGGCGGAAGTGATGTTGCAGCAGACGCAGATTGCCACCGTCATTCCCTACTACCAGCGCTGGCTGGCGCAGTTCCCCACCGTCGCTGCCCTGGCTGCCGCGCCGCTGGCGGAGGTGTTGAAGCAGTGGGAAGGGTTGGGCTACTACAGCCGCGCCCGCCACTTGCACGCCGCCGCGCAGCGGGTGATGCAGGAATATGGCGGCGAAATGCCGCAGACGGCGGCTGAACTGCAGCGGCTGCCAGGGATTGGTCGCTACACGGCGGGAGCCATTGCCTCCATTGCCTTTGGCGAACACGCGCCAGTACTGGATGGCAACGTGACCCGCGCGCTGACGCGGCTGTTTGACCTGGCTGACGACGTGACGCAAACGACCACAAAGCAGCAGTTATGGGTGTTGGCGCAGCGACTGGTTCCCGCTGACCGTCCTGGCGATTACAATCAGGCGTTGATGGAGTTAGGGCAAACCATCTGCACCACTACAAAGCCGGGCTGTTCCCTCTGCCCGCTGCGCCGGCTTTGTCTGGCGGCGGCGCGCGGGACGCAGTTGGAACGCCCACAGCGCCCACCGCGCCAGCGCACGCCCCATTATGACGTGGTTGCCGGCATTATCTGGCGCGCAGATGGTCGTTTCCTGATTGCCCAACGTCCCCTGCAAGGGTTGTTAGGCGGTCTGTGGGAGTTCCCTGGCGGCAAATGCGAGCCGGGCGAAAGCCACGCCCAGGCGCTGCGCCGCGAAATTCAGGAAGAACTGGCCCTGGACATAGTCGTGGGCCCGCCGCAAATCAGCCTCAAACACGCCTACACCCATTTCCGCATCACCCTGCACGCTTACCACGCCCGCTATCAAGGGGGCCAGCCACAGCATCTAGGCGTGATGGATCACGCCTGGGTCACCCTGGCTGAGTTAGAAACATACGCTTTCGCCGCCACCGATCGCCAGATCATCGAAAGCCTGCGCCAGAGCGTAGATCAGGCAAAAACAGGCAAAATCTGGTAGACTCTCATTGACCTTAAGATAATGTTTCTGCGTCCGCAGTCGAGGCTTCAGCCGGTCCGCGCAACCACGCTCCCTCATCAAATTCGCCGCGCCCTCCGCGTCTCCGCGTGAATCCATCTTCGCAGGAGTTCCCCATGCACGGAGCGCACCACAGTTTGTCGAAGGAATGAATGAAAACAATCAGGATTTCGCACATTGACGCAGATTGGTTTTGTGGGCGATTTGGGAGGGGCTTTACTGACCACTGACCACTCATGGCTACCTTTGCAGGAGGTAAGTATGATTACCGGCAAATCCGTCTTTTCCGAAGAAACGCTGCTTCACGGACTCTCCACCCACTTTCAACATAAACGTCGCGCCTCCTACCTCTACCCCATTATTGGCGTAGCCGGGCTGACATTAGGCGTGGTAACCTGGTGGTTGATGGATAGCCCCCTGCTGTTGGCAATTGTTCTCTTTCCCTGCCTGCTGCTGCTCCTATTCATGCCCTACAACCGGTGGATCATGCGGCGCAATGTGCGCAAACTGCCCAACCTGAACAAAGAAGTTGCATG
>JAGVTM010000047.1 GCA_019136785.1 Chloroflexota bacterium
TGGCGCGCCGCAAGCAGATCAACCCCTCTACAGCCCGCCCGCAGCCGGACGCGGTTTTGAGATTGACCTGGATTACTACAACAACATCCTGGCTGATGAAACAACGGGCAACCGCTACATTTACATGGATGTGCAATCTATCTGGGGCGCGTCAGAAAACGGCTTTGAAATCTGGGCCGGCCCCCCCGACTACACCGAAAACGTCTCCGCCAACGTCAACGTGCGCAATGTACAAATTGTCAACTCCCCCGGCATCCACAGTTCAAAGGGGGCCACCGTCTTTGGCTTGGGCCGGCTGCCCATGAACTCCAACTACCACAACATCGTTTCCATTCCATTAATTTACATTGGGCCCGAGTACGCCGGCGAGCAAATCTACATCAGCATGTTTGACCCCGACGCCGGCGCCAAGCCGCCCATTGATTTCTTCTTCGACAGCATCCCATTTGACGACTACCACATCACTTATGGCGCGGGCCAGGACCCGGATGGGCGCTGTTTTGAAGGAGGCGCTGCCTATGAATATGGCTGCGACGACGAATGGGTCACGCCAGACTTCATTATGCCTGTGCCCGACCTGACAGACGACCCCATTTGCCAGGTAGACCCCGGCAACAATCTGGACATCTGCACGCCGTTTTACGGCGGACGCCTCATGGCTCGCTACAAAGGCGGCCAAAACGACACCTACAGTTGGCGCATCATCGTTACCGGCCTCCCCTACCTGATCCGCTAACCCATCAAAAACGAGGGGCGCTTTGCGCCCCTCGTCATTAACCATTCACCAGCGGTGTCTTCACCCCAGCGGTGTCTTCACCCCAGCGGTGTCTTCACCCCAGCGGTGTCTTCACCCCAGCGGTGTCCTCACCGCCATTCACCAATTAATTATTTCTCTCCCCTCCCAAAGCCGCCGCCATCTCCTCCCATACCTCCCCATCGCTCTCCCCCGCCAGCGCTGCCCGCAGTTGCACCCGCGCCTCCTCCCCGCCAATGCGCCCCAGCGCCCAGGCTGCATGGCCCCGCACCAACGGTTCAGGGTCGTGCAGCAGGCGGCTTAGTGCCGGCATCCCCGCCTCGCTCCCCCAATTCCCCGCCGCCACGCACGCATTCCGCACCAACCGCGCCCGCCCGATCCGCCGCACCGCCGAGCTGGCAAAACGCTGCCTGAAACCAGCCTCATCCAACGCCAGCAAATCTAGCAGCCGCGGCGCGGCTCGCTCCAGGCTGTCCGGTCGAAACGCCGCTTCTGTAGCTTGCGGCGCAAAGCGGTTAAAAGGGCACACCGCCTGGCATACGTCGCAGCCATATACCCAGTTGCCCATCAGCGGGCGCAGTTCGCGCGGTATCCACCCCTTCAACTCAATTGTCAGATAAGAAATACAGCGGCGCGCATCCAGCACGTAAGGCGCGGGGAACGCCGCCGTGGGGCAGGCTGTCAGACAGCGGCGACAACTGCCGCAGGTGGGCAGCGGCTGCTCAACCGTATCGGGCGGCAGTTCGCGCGTGGTCAAAATCTCCCCCAGGAAAAACCAGGAGCCGCGCCGCGGGCCGATCAGCATCGTATTCTTGCCCGTAAAACCCAGCCCGGCGCTCTCCGCATGATCCCGTTCGAGAATTGCCCCCGTATCCACATATACCTTGTGCGCCGTCTGTCCCCCTGTCTGTTGCCCCAGCCAGACAGCCAGCGCCTGCAGGCGCGGGGTCATTACGTCATGATAATCCGCGCCCCAGGCGTAATTAGAAATGCGCCCGCGATCAGGCGCTTCGGCCATCGCCGCCGGCAGCTTGAACGTTTCGTAATCCAGCCCTACGCAAATGATCGTGCGCGCGCCAGGCAAAATCAGGTGCAAATCCCGCCGCCGCGCCACCCGATCCGCGCGCGCCATATACCCCATCTGCCCATGATATTCGTACTCCAGCCAGGCTAAATAAGCATCCAGGCGGCGCGCCGGCGCTGCCGGCACAATCCCCACCATATTAAATCCCAACCTGCCCGCTTCCACCTTTAACGCCGCCGCCAGATCCTCTTTATCCTGCATAACCTGTTCCCCATTCACTTTGTCCACCATCCTCCTCCGCGTCCCACGTGAGCGGACTGCCGCGCGAAATCCCTCTTCTCTCCGCCGGCAAATTTCGCCTTTATTCGCCGTGTGGTATAATCTGCCCTCAAGCGCGACGCACTGCCAAAGTGGTCGCTCCTCAAAACGCTGTTTTTGCAACCGCCGGGCCGGGCTGCGCTCAAAACTGACCTTCGCGCCTTCAACAACTCCTTTGGCGCGCCCGCCCTGGAACCGTTAAATCGTTATCTCAGGAGGAATAGGATGACCAATTTTGCCATCAATGTGGAAAGTTTCAAGAGGGTTGATCTGGTAACCGTCGCCGGGCGCGTAGACAGCAGTAACGCCTCCGAACTGGACACCGCTTTACAATCGCTGCTGGACAACAACCGCAACAACATTGTTTTGGATCTGTCCCAGGTGACCTACATGAGCAGCGCCGGTCTGCGCGCCGTTGTCTCCGCTTTGCGCGAAAGCAAAAAGAATGGCGGCGACCTGCGTCTGGCGTCGCCCTCCGAACGAGTCCTCGAAGTCCTGGAACTTTCCGGGTTGAACACCCTCTTTGAGAAATTCGACGATTTAACCCATGCCGTCGGCAGCTTCTAACTGACACTTGCCGCGATGAGCCGCAAACGCAGCACTGTCTTTCCTGGTCGTTACGAACTCATCGGTCAAATCTGCGACTTTGTCCTGGCTGGCGCCAGCGAAGCCGGGTTTGATCCAGATGCCACGTTCCAGGTTAACCTTGCCTGCGATGAAGCCTGCACCAACATCATCGAACATGCCTACAACGGTGAAGATAACGGCGAAATATTCGTCAGTTGGGAAATTCGCGACAACAGCTTCATCATAACCCTGCACGACAACGGTGAGCCATTCGATCCCGCCGCAGTACCTAAACCCGTGATTCCCACCGATCCTGCCCAGATCAACCAGCTTCAGGTTGGCGGTTTAGGCCTCCATTTGATGCGCAAGGTGATGGATGATGTCCATTTCCGTTTCGATGACAACGGTAACGTGGTTATTATGACCAAGCGACTGCCGCCGCGGTCTGCTCCTGCGCCGCGGCCGCCAGCCGCGCCAGCTCCGCAAGAACAGGAGGAAACATGACTGTCTGGCAGCAAGAAGCTGACCATCACGTCTGGATCGTGGGAGTGCAGGGACGATTGGCGCAAGAGCAAACCAGCGACCTGGAAAACACGCTCCTGGCGCTGCTGGCAGAGAAAAATAACCGCCTGGTTGTGGACCTGTCCCAAACGAGCTATATCAACAGCGGCGGCTTGCGCACGCTGGTCACCGCCTGGCGACAGGCCCGCTACCAGGACGGCGACTTAATCCTTTTCGGACTCAACCAACATCTGCGGGACATTTTTGACATGGTTGGCTTTGATAAAGTGTTCCAGATCGTGCCATCGCAGCAGGACGCCTTAGCGGCATGGGAGAAAAAGTTATAAATGACCCTCGCCCTCGTCCCCATCAACATTCACTAGCCAGACGATACTGTCTGGCATCCTGGTCAATTTTCTGGAGCGGCGCGCTCTGAGACGCGAAAGCCCCCAGGCTATCTCTTCCGGGCGGGTAAAGGCATGTCCTCCCTCATAGCAGCGCATACAGGCGATCTTTTTTGCTGGCTGCCGGCAGGTTTCTCACTGCTGCAAGCTCCCTGGCTGTCACAGTTGTCGCCGCCCGTCCTGGTTGCTTTTCTGGCGCTGCTGCTCATAGCTGTCGCCGCCACGGTCGCCTTGCTCCATTGGCGCTACCGCGCCCGTCTGCAGCTCTTGCAGCGCGTCAACCAGCTTGAAGGGCTGCGCCAGGCCGGCAGCGCCATCGTCGCCTCGGAACTGGATATAGATGCCCTGTGCGCCCTCATCTATCAGGAGGCGGGCAAAGTCATTGACAACACCACCTTTCAGGTCGGTTTGTTTCAAGACAACTGCTACGTTATTAAAATCTGGTACATCGAAGGACAGCAGCAGCCGGCGCGCACGTTTGAATTGCAGCCTAACGGCGGGCTGGTCGGTTGGGTGCGCCAGACGCGCCGCCCCCTGCTTATCCGCGATTTCCAGAAGGAAATGGATCAACTGCCGGCGCGCCCCCTTTACGTCAGCACCCACCCCCCCCGCTCCGCCATCTTTATCCCCCTGATAAGCGGCGAAACCGTTCTGGGCGTCATGGCTGCCCAAAGCAGCCGGCCCGACCGCTATCGCCAGAGCGACCTGGAACGCCTGAACATCCTGGCTAACCAGGCGGCCAGCGCCATCGCCAACGCCGATTTGTTTCAGCGCGAGCGCACCCGCGCCGCCCAGTTGGAACTGGTCGGCCAGATAGCCCGCCAGGTCAACGCCATTCACGATCTCGACGAAATCTTTCAGCAGGTGGTGCTGCTCACACACAAGCAGTTCGGCTTTCATCCTGTCAACATCTTCAGCCTGGACTCGGCCACCGGCGAAATCATCATCCAGGCCAGCAGCGCCAACAGCCTGGTCTCCGGCGACATCTGCCTCCGCGAAGGAGAAGGGTTGATTGGCAGCGCCATCCAGACGCGGCGCACCATCAACGCCCCAACGTCCAGGAAGACGCCCGCTACATTGCCCAGCTTGGCTTGCCGCACATTGACCCCATTGCTGCCGGCACGCGCTCCGAAATAGTCATCCCCCTCATTGTGGACAAAGA
>JAGVTM010000494.1 GCA_019136785.1 Chloroflexota bacterium
GAGAAAATAATCAGGTAATCCCCCCCTGCTGCCAGGGAAGGGGTAATGTAGGGCGGGGGGCGCGCAGCGCCCCTCGCCCTCTCGAAATGCCCCCTTCCCCCTTTAGGGGGACGGGGGTTGGGGGATGGGGGTCTTCACCCCCGTTTACCGGATTATTTTCTTGAACCTCAATCAGTTTATCCCTGCCTAATGTCCCACTTTACCTGCGCCTTAAACCATGCTATATTATGGTCAAGTTTTAAGCGGGGTGAGCCTGATGCACAGGTGTCAGTGCAATAAATAGTCAGATTAGGAGGCAAAGAAAAGATGTCGCATCACTCTTTACGAAAGCTTTTCGCTTTGTTTATGGTTCTGATACTCGTTCTGGTAGCCTGCGAACGACCGCTGCAGCAGCCGGCAACACCCACCGAAAGCGCGCCCACGGCGGAAGTCGCCCCAGGCGAACAGCCAGCGGGTGAAACGGCAGAAGGAGAAGCCCCTGCCGAAAGCGAGGCCCCTGCCGAAGGCGAGGCCCCTGCTGAGGGCGAAGCTGCTCCCGCAGAAGGTGAAAGCGCCCCTGCCGAAGGCGAGGCTGCCCCCGCCGAAGGTGAAGCCGCTGGCGGTGAAACCACCGGCGAGTCGCCGCGTCCGGGCGAGGCGGCCACAACGGAAGCCGCTCCCGCCGAAGGGGAAGCTGCCCCCGCTGAAGGGGAAGCCGCTCCCGCTGAAGGGGAAGCCGCCCCCGCCGAAGGCGAAGCGGCTCCTGCCGAAGGCGAAGCGGCCCCCGCTGAAGGGGAAGCCGCCCCCGCTGAAGGGGAAGCCGCCCCGGCTGAGGGCGAAGCTGCCCCGGCTGAGGGCGAAGCTGCCGCGGCTGAAGGCGAAGCCGCCGCCGCTGCCGCTACGCCCACCACCCGCCCCGAGACCCATACCGTGGCCCAGGGCGAGAATCTGTATCAGATTGGTTTGAAGTACGGGCTGTCCTGGGTCGTATTGGCCCAATACAACAACTTGCCCAACGCCAACCGTCTGGAAGCGGGTCAGGTGCTGCGGATTCCGCCGCTGGAGGGAACTGCCACGCCCACACCCGCCCCGGCTGCCGAAACCACCTATATTGTGCAGACGGGCGATAACCTGTTCCGCATTGGCCTGGCTTATGGCATCAGTTGGGTGCAAATTGCCGAAGCCAACGGCATTGTCAACCCCAACCAGATTGTGGTCGGGCAGGTGTTAAAGATTCCGGTCAGCGCGCCGGGCGTCACGCCTGAATTTGTGCACAAAGTGGCTGCCGGCGAGACCATCTTCCTGATTTCGCTGCGCTACGGCGTTTCCTGGACGTCCATTGCCGAGCGGAACAGCATTGCCGCGCCCTATGTCATCTATCCGGGGCAGGAACTGGTCATCCCCGGCGGCAATTAGTAATCGTCTAAAAATTACTTCCCGTTTTAGAAGTTCAACTTCTCTGAAGAAGTTGAACTTCTGGCAGGAGCTTATTTTTGGGCTTTCTCGTTTCAGTCCCTCCTGAGCAAGCCGAAGGGCTAGTGTTCCGTCAAGCGCAAAATGATGGATTAGATTGGTTCAATCTCCCAGATTGAACCAATCTATCAAATCACAACTGCCAGGACACTAGTGTCCTGCCGAACGTAAGGTGAAGCAGTTTCCGGCGCGGTTGTCTTGAAAATATGACTGGACAGAGGGACACGGTTAGCCGTGTCCCTCTCTTTTTGGGGATGAAGATATGATCTGGCGCGGCGTCCTGCATGAATATCGGGCATATCTGCCTTTTGCTGACAATGTGCAAATTGTGACCCTAAACGAAGGGAACACCCCGCTAATTGCCGCCCCCCGGCTGGCGCAGGCGCTGGCCCCAGGCGCCGGCATGAAGCTGTACCTGAAGTATGAAGGCTTAAATCCCACAGGCTCGTTTAAGGATCGCGGGATGACGGCAGCCATCACCCAGGCTGTGCACGAAGGGGCCCGCGCCGTCATCTGCGCCAGCACAGGCAACACCGCCGCCAGCGCCGCCGCCTACGCCGCCCGCGCCAGCCTGCGCTGCCTGGTATTGGTTCCCGAAGGCAAAATTGCCCTGGGCAAACTGGCGGCTTGCCTGGCTTATGGCGCGGAGGTCATCAGCATTGCGGGGTCGTTTGATGATGGGCTGGCTATGGTGCGGGAGATTGTGCAGCGGCAGCCGATTGCCCTGGTGAACTCGATCAATCCCTGGCGGTTAGAAGGGCAGAAAACGGGGGCGTTTGAAATTTGCGACCAGTTGGGGGGACGCGCGCCGGATTGGCACTGTTTGCCGGTGGGAAACGCCGGCAACATCACCGCCTACTGGATGGGATACAAACAATACAACCGCGGCTTGCCTCGTTTATTGGGTGGGCAGGCTGCCGGCGCGGCGCCCATTGTGTACGGGCGCGTCATTGAGCAGCCAGAAACCATTGCCACCGCCATCCGCATTGGCAACCCTGCCCGCTGGCAGCAGGCGCTGGACGCCCTGGATGAGTCCGACGGGCAGATTACGGCGGTGAGCGATGCAGATATTCTGGCAGCCTGGCGGCAGTTAGCCCACCTGGAAGGCGTATTCGTGGAGCCTGCTTCCGCCGCTGGCGTAGCTGCGCTGCGCCAGCAAATTGCCGCCGCCCAACTGGATCCCCAGGACAAGACCATCGTTTGCGTACTCACCGGACACGGCTTAAAAGACCCCGACGCCGCCATAGCCCAGGCCGCGCCCCCCCACCTCCTCCCCGCCCAAACCGCCGCCCTGGAAGCTTACTTGCTTCGCAAGTAGTGATCAGTGGCGAGTGGTCAGAAGCGCGGAGACCTGTAGGACAAACTGTTAGTTTGTCCCCTAACCCTTGTCATTCCGAAGGCGATAGCCTGAGGAATCCCTATCCCCACCATGATTCTCCGTGCCCTCCGTGCCCTCCGCGCCTCCGCGTGAATCTTCTCTTTACGGCGTCAAAATCAGGTACTCCTGCCGCACCCATCCCACCGTGCCATCCAGCGTACTGATTTCCCGCCAGACCACGCCCCCCTGATTGGCATGGCGCGGCAGCAGCAGCACCGTATCCTGATCCTGCACAATCACCAGCGGCGCGCCCCCCGGCGTGCGTCGCACCCACAGCGTACTGCCGCGCGTATCCACCGTCGCCGTTAACCCTGAAACCGGTGTAGGCGTCAGCGTGGGCGTGGGGCTGACGGTCGGCGTGGGCGTCAGCGTCGCCGTGGGCGAGGCGGTGGGCGTCGGGCTGGCGGTGCTGGTAGGCGTTGGCGTGCGCGTCGCCGTGGGCGCGGGCGTCCCCAGAGCATTGGCGGTGGCTGAGGGCAGCGGCGTCGTTGTGGCTGCCGGCGGGCGGTTGGTAGCGTTGGCTGCCGCCGTCCCGGCCAATGTGCTCGTGAGCGTGGCCGGGCGGGTCAGTGGGGCTGTAAACGCGCCGCTGACGGGCGTGCCCGGCGTGGCGCTTGCCGCCGCCGTCAGAGTGGGCGTCAGGCTGGCGGCGCTGCCCACCGCGCTCGCCTCTGGCGTAGCTGTGACCACCACCACCGTTTGCGCGGCGGCGCTCCCCTCTGGCGCCGCGTCTAGCGGCACCCCTGCCAGGAAGAAGCCAAAAGCCAGCAGCAGCAGCGCCAGCGCGTACCCCGTCAACGCGCGCACGCGCTCCGGCAGACGGGCGCTGTACAAATTCAGGCGGCGGCTGAGGCGAGGGGATTGAGCCATCAGCGAGAGGCTGAGGACCACCAACGCCCCCAAAGCGGACAGTCCCATGCCCCATAAAGTCCAGTTCGGAAAACTCATGCGGACATTATAACGGCTTTGCCCCTTCCCGCACAAAATCAACGCCGCCCATGAGAAAAAACGGTAGCGCTGCACTTAATCGTGGTAGGTGTCAGCCCCCACCTACGGTGGGGCTGCCGCCGCAGGCGGGACTGACACCCACTTTCATGGGCAATTTTGGGCGCAGACGCACCCCAAATTGCCCGTCGCCGATGCTGCCGGACGATGCGTCCGTGCCGGACGATGCGGGGCTGCTCGCCGAAGCGCTCGCTTTGCGGGGCCGGTAGGCGGTTAAAGAGATCACCACGATTTAGTGGGGTGTTACCACTCCCCCCCCATTAACCATTCACCCATTCACCTATTAATTGTTTTCTTCCCCCACCCGCGATAGTTTCCAATCATCCACAAACCAGCCATTATTGGCAATCGCCCACCGCCCGCGAATCGCCGCTCCTACCGTGACCGGGTGCGCCGCGGTTACCACAAAGCGGTAGCTAAACGTATTCTTTTGCCCAAAGCGGGGCAGCAGCCAGCCGCCGTTTTGCCCATCCGCCAGCAGTTGCACTTCGCCCGACAAGATGTCCGGCGCCCAGATTTTGCGTCCATCGGCGGTGTAATCCACGATCAGGTCGGGAAAGACGTTGATTTGCAGTTCATACACACCCGGCGATAGATTGACCGTCGTCAGCAGGCGAATGCTGATGGCCCCATGCTCCTTGAAAATCTTCACTGTATGCTCCCCATCCCAGATGAACAGGGGATGTTCAAACGCCGGCAAAAACGCTTTAGACAGCACCCGCGTTTCCGGGCGTACAAAAGCGTTCCAGGGATCGGGGTCCAGCGGATTATGGCCCTCTTCCCATTCCAATCGCCACTCATGGGGCAGTTGTAGTTCGGGGACGCCATTCATGTTATACCAGCCGCCTTCAAATGAAGCGTTGGGCAGCAAGTTAGGCGCAGCCGGGTTAACGGTGGGCGGCGGCGCGGGAACCGTGAAGACAGGCGGCGGCGGAGGAGGCGGAGAAGTAGGCGACGGCAGGCTGGTCGCCGTGGGCACAGGCGTCGGCGATGGCGTGGCCGTGCGCGTGGGCCAGGGCGTGGCGGTTGGCTGCGGCGTGCGGCTGGGCAGCAGGCCCGTTGGCGTTTGCGTTTGCAAACCAGCCGGAATGGGCGTCCAGGTAGGCGGCACATTGCCTGCGGCGGACGCCGCCGTGGGCGTCTCTGGCGCAATTGTGATCAGCGCTGCCGGCGTGGGCAACCCTGCCGCCGCCGGGCCACAACCCGCCGCCAGCAGCGCCAGCAACAGCCCGCCTATGCCTGCCCACCAGTTTCGCCCGCACCAGGAATACCTTGCCTTCATGGGAATGAACTGTAATCAATTTCAAAGGTAAAAGCAAACGAGTAGTTCAGCAAATAAGTTCTGTGGAGTTCGCATCCTCAACGGTAACACCCCAGTAAATCGTGGTGATCTCTTTAACGCCCGCAAAGCGAGCGCTTCGGCGAGCAGCCCCGCATCGTCCGGCGGCATCAGCCACGGGCAATTTTGGGCGCGTCTGCGCCCAAAATTGCCCATGAAAATGGGTGTCAGCCCCGCCGCAGGCGGGGCTGACACCCACCACGACTAAGTGCAGCGCTACCAGGCACGGGGCAGCAGGAGTCTATTTGCACAAGACCGTTCGCCCCGTGCCTTGCACTATGATTGACATTTCGCAAACCCGGCAATACACTGGTGTAAGACCCGTCTAAAGAGGTGAATCATGGAAACAGCCGACGCTTACGAAGCGAAAACATATCTTTTTGAACTGCTAGAGCGTGTCGCCCAGGGGGCGCATATTACCATTACCAGGCATGGTGTGCCCGTGGCCGTGCTGCAACCCGTCGCCCCCCGCAAACGAGCGGATGTGCCCCTCGTTATCGCCCAACTCCGCCAGTTCCGCCAACAGAACGATCTGGCGCAGTTAACCATGCGTGACCTGGTCGAGGAAGGCAGGCGCTAAGCGGCATCACTCTGGTGTTGTCGTTCCGAAGCCTGAGCCTGCCGAAGGGCCTGCCCTTGACAATCTAATTACAAATTGAGCCTGCCGAAGGGGGAGGAATCCCGCTCACCTGGCAATTTGAGCGGGATTTCTCGCCGGGGACGGCTCGAAATGACACGTTTTGATTGGTTTTCGCTGATAGTGGCAACTCAGGTTATCATACGCTCAAACCAATCCAGCATGGGGGTGAAAGATGACGTTTAGCGTGGAAACCTTGAAGCAGCAGGTAGCGGACAAACTAGCTGAAATCAAGCAGTGGCTAGACCGCCGCCGCAAACAAGATTTGCCTTACCTGGTCTATGGCACAGTAGCGGGGCTGACGCTTTGGCCGATAGTGGAGGCCGCTGTCCAGAGCGGACAGTTCTGGCCCGCGGTGGGCGCCATGTATGCTGTAGCCGGCGGCGTGGGCGGCAACCTGATTGCCGAGCAGTTGCAGCGCTGGAAAGACCGCGCCCAACCGCCCACAGAAACCGAAGTCGCCGACTGGGTATCCACCCAGGTACAGAGCCAACCCGAACTGCGCCAGGCCATAGACGCCCTGCTAGAAAGGCTGCAAGCCCTGCCGCAGGCGCAAACCCACCTGCCCGTCGCCGACCGCGCCTGGTTTGACCAGACGCTGCAAACCGAACTGGCGCAACTGGGCAACCTGACCCGCTTTCAAGCTATCTTTACGGGCGATACCCAGATTGCCATAGGCGAAGGGCAGCGCGTGGTACAAGGCAAAGGCGTCATCGTGGAAGGCGACTTGCATGGCAGCGTCACCCTGGCAGATACCATCCAACAAATCGTAGACCCCACGCAAATGACGCCCGCGGCGCTGCGCCAGGCTTATTTGCGCCGCGTGCTGGCGGACCACAACCAGCTTTTGTTGAGCGGCGTAGACCCTAAATTGGGCGCGGAAAATGAGCGGCTGGAGCTAAGCGCCGTATACACCACGCTGCTGACAGAAACACGGGCAGCCGTTCGTCAGACCAGGCAGCGGGAACTGCCTATCGTGGAACCAGAAGAACGCCAGGGCCCGCGCCGCTCCGCGCTGGATATGCTCAATCAACAGCCACATCTGGTGCTTTTGGGCGACCCTGGCAGCGGCAAGAGTACCTTTGTAAACTTCGTGGCCGCCTGCCTGGCTGGGGAGGCTGTTGACCACCCGCAGGTGAATCAGGCGCTGCTAACCCGCCCTCTGCCGCCTGAACCAGACGAGGAACAGCGGCGAAGGCCGGGTGAACCAAAACCAGAGGCGAAGCCACAGCCGTGGGATCATGGGCCGCTGCTGCCCGTGTGTATTGTGTTGCGCGACTTTGCCGCCAGCGGGTTGCCCGCCGCGGGCCAGCCGGCTACTGTGGCTCATTTATGGCGCTTTGTGACCAGACAGTTAGAGCAGGCGGCGTTGGCGGAATACACGCCTTTGCTCAAGAAAGAACTGCTGGAACAAGGTGGGTTGTTTTTGTTTGATGGCCTGGATGAAGTGCCTACCGCCGACAACCACCGCGTGCACATTAAACAGATGGTGGAAGACGTGGCCCGCACCTTTACGCGCTGCCGCATCCTGATTACCAGCCGCACCTACGCTTACCAGCAGCAAGATTGGCGGCTGCCCACTTTTGTGGAAACGATGCTGGCCCCCTTCACGCCGGGGCAAATTACGGCTTTCGTCAGCCGCTGGTATACGCACATTGCCCAGGTGCGTGGCTTGAACCGCGACGACGCGCAAGGGCAGGCAGTCCTCTTGCAGCAGGCGATTTTGGGGAACCAACGGCTATTGGATCTGGCAGAGCGACCGCTGTTGTTGACCTTAATGGCCAGCCTGCACGCCTGGCGCGGCGGCAGTTTGCCTGAAAAGCGGGAAGAACTGTACGCCGACGCCGTAGATTTGCTGCTGGATACCTGGGAACGGCAGCGCATCGTGCGCGACGCCCAGGGTCAGGTGCAGATCATCCAACCCAGTTTGCAGCAGTGGCTCAACGTGGATCGGGACAAAGTGCGCGGACTGCTGGAGCGGCTGGCTTTTGCCGCCCATGCGGGGCAGCCAGACCTGGAAGGCACGGCGGACATTGCCGAAAGCGACCTGGTGATGGGGCTGCTCAAGTTGAGCGATAATAAGGAACTGCCGCCGGCGCGCCTGGTGGAATATCTCAGCCAGCGCGCCGGGCTGCTGCTGCCGCGCGGCGTAGGCGTTTACGCCTTTCCCCACCGCACTTTCCAGGAGTATCTGGCGGCGGTGCATTTGACGCGCAGCGGTTACCCCGGCGAAGTGGCCCGCCTGGCGCGCCAGGAACCAAACCGCTGGCGCGAAGTGGCTTTGCTGGCGGGCGCCAGAGCCGCCCGCGGCAGCGCCTACGCCTTGTGGGGGTTGGTGCACGCCTTATGTTACGGTGAGCCGGGCGCAGCGGATACGGCGGCGGCGCATTGGGGGGCGCGCCTGGCAGGGCAGTTCCTGGTGGAGAGCGCCGACCTGGAGGCGGTGGACGAGCCGGAAGCGGAACACTTGGCGCGGGTACGCCGCTGGCTGGTATCCGTGTTGAGCGGCGACAGGCTGCCGCCGCGGGAGCGGGCGGCGGCGGGGGTGACGCTGGCGCGGCTGGGAGACCCGCGACCAGAAGTGATGGATGTGGACGCCATGCAGTTTTGTCTGGTGCCGGCGGCGGATTTTTATATGGGCGAGGGTAAAGAGAGCCCCCGCTGCGGTTTCCTGGATTATGCGTACTGGCTGGGGCAGTACCCGGTGACCAACGCTCAGTACAACGCTTTTGTAGCTGCGGACGGCTATCGTAAGGCGCGTTACTGGCAAGAAGCAATTGACGCGGGGGTGTGGAAGAATGGCGCTTACTATTCCCGCACCCGACCCTATGATTATGGGCCTCAATATCAATGGGATAATCTGCCCGTTATAGGCGTGAGTTGGTACGAGGCGCTGGCTTTTAGCCGTTGGACGACGGAGCGGTGGCGGCAGCGGGGTTGGCTGCCGGACGGCTGGCAGGTCACGCTGCCCAGCGAGGCGGAGTGGGAGAAAGCGGCGCGCGGCGGCGTCCTTATCCCGGAAGCGGCGGTGATTTTGCCCATTGCCCAGTTTAGAGGAGCGCCCGCTGTGTCGTTGGCAGCCAACCCTGACCCGCAGCGGCTGTATCCCTGGCTGCCTGGGGTGTTGTCGCCAGAGTGGGCTAATTACAAAGCCAGCGACATTGGGCAGACCAGCAGTGTAGGCTGCTTTAGCCGCGCCGCCAGCGTCTATGGCTGCCAGGAGATGTTGGGGAACGTGTGGGAGTGGACGCGCAGTTGGGAGAAGAAATACCCTTACGACCCCCACGATGGCCGCGAGACGCTGGCCCGCGGCAGGACTGATTGGACGATTGTGCGCGGCGGGGCATTTTACAGCGATTCCGTGCGCTGCCCGTTGCGGGTCAGGAACCTCCCGGACTACGAGTCCAGGAACTACGGTTTCCGCCTGGCGCTGTCCCCATTTTGACTCTGGACTCTGGCGCCTCTGGACTCTGGAGACTCTGAAGCCTCTGGGGGGGAGTTTGAGGGGGTGTCCCCCTCAATCTTTTTAAAAATTCAGGTGAAAATATGCCCAAGCAGGAAATGCCTATTTTTACGCATATGTTTGATTTGTTGGCCTGGCTGCTGCCTGCCACCAATCACTTTCCCCGCGCCCACAGGCACACCTTGACGCAGCGGCTGTTGGCAGCGGCTTTCGACTTGAGCGAACTGCTGCAAGAAGCCAATTTGCGCCACGGCGCGGCGCGCCAGGAACGGCTGGAGCGCGCCGATGAAGCCCTGGATAAGCTGCGCCACTACCTGCGGCTGGCGGCGCGCCTTAACTGGCTGTCGCCGGGCCAATACCAGCACGTGGCGCAAATGGTCAGCGAAATTGGCCGGCTGCTGGGCGGCTGGCGCAAAGTCAGCCGCGCCGGCGGCAGGTCGCCAGATGCCTGACAGGAGAAGCGGCATCGGGTATACTCAACGTAACGATCTCAGTCGTGCGCGACTGTGGTTGTGGGGATACGGTGAAACAGCGCTGCCCGTTGCGGGACAGGAACAACCCGAACAACGAGAACAGGAACAACGGTTTCCGCCTGGCGCTGTCCACATTTTTCAACAGGATTTTGCGCGTCCCCCCGGAAATGCCTGGCGGAGACAGGTCGCGGGCGTCAGCCTGGCGGCTGCGCTCTTCCAGGCCGAGGGCCAGAAAAATGGCGCACCGTGTTCCCTTCTGCGCCGCCCGTGGGCCAGACAAATAACAACGACGCCAGGCCCTGGGTTTGTCCCTGGCCTGGCGTCCCCTTTGCCATGTACGCCCAACTAACTTCCTGGGATAACCTGCTCCTGGCTTATTTTAAGGCGGCGAAAGGGAAGCGCCGCCATCCCAACGTGGCTGCTTTTGAATACGCCCTGGAAGACAATTTGCTGCAATTGCAGTCAGAATTGCAGGCGCAAACTTATACGCCGGGCCGCTACATCAATTTTGCCATTCACGAGCCCAAGCGACGCATCATCAGCGCCGCCCCTTTCCGCGACCGTGTGGTACATCACGCCCTATGCAACCTGATAGAACCTGTATTTGAGCGCACTTTCATCGCTGATTCCTACGCCAACCGCGTGGGCAAAGGCACCCATCGCGCCCTGGATCGCTGCCAGCAGTGGGTGCGGCGCTACCGTTACTGCCTGCAAATTGACGTGCGCCAGTTCTTTCCCAGCCTGGATCACGCCGTGCTGCGCCATGTTTTGTGGCGCAAAGTGACCGACCCGGCAACGCGCTGGTTAATTGACCAGATTCTGCACAGCGGCGCGTTTGTTTTGCGCGATGAGTATGAGATGGTCTACTTCCCCGGCGACGACCTGCTGGCGGCGCTGCGTCCGCGTGGGCTGCCCATTGGCAACCTGACCAGCCAGTTTTGGGCAAACTGCTATCTAAATCCCTTTGACCACTTTGTCAAGCGCGAACTGCGCTGCCCGGCTTATTTGCGTTATGTAGACGACTGTCTATTCTTTGCCGACGATAAGGCTTTATTATGGGACTGGAAGGAAGCCAGCGAAAAGCGGTTGGAACGGCTGCGGTTGACCATTCACCCCCAGGCGCAGCCGCGCCCGGTGAGCAAGGGCATTCCGTTTTTGGGCTTTATTGTGTTCCCTGAGCGTCGCCGTTTGAAGCCGCGCAAAGGGCATTATTTCCAGCGACGTTGGCGGCAGTTGGTCATGGACTATACCGACGGACGTATCACCCTGGCGCAGTTGACAGCCAGCGCGCAGGGTTGGGTTAACCACGCTGGTTACGGTAATACT
This sequence comes from Chloroflexota bacterium, assembly GCA_019136785.1. Taxonomy (GTDB): domain Bacteria; phylum Chloroflexota; class Anaerolineae; order Promineifilales; family Promineifilaceae; genus JAGVTM01. The sequence continues at coordinate 11,074 of JAGVTM010000494.1, forward strand.
GTTGGCTTGCGTAAGGCTGTTCTCAGCCGGCAGACAATACCCCCACGGCATGAAGGAATAAGACGAAGAAATAGCCCTCACGCCGGCTGAGCCTGTCGAAGCCCTTGCCGAAGCCTGTGCCGTCTTCGACGAGACTTCTGCGTGAGTTCAGCCGAACACTCGGGCAACAGGTAAGGCATTAATAACATGTCATTTTGAGCCCCTTCGCCAGGCTCAGGACAGGCTCTTCGGCGAGAAATCTCGCTCAAATGAGGAGTTAAGCAGGGGGCGTATGCAATACGCCCCTACAGAGACGTTGGATGGTAGGGGCGTATTGCATACGCCCTTTCGATTACCTGGCTTACTTCTAGCTCAGGTTGCCGCCTTACCCACTGTCATTCCGACTCCTGAGCTCCAAACCTTGAGCTTGCCGAAGAGGAATCCCCCTCAACCTGGCAATTTGAGAGGGATTCCTCGCCGAAGACGGCTCGGAATGACACGGGGCTAGTCTTATCGAAGAGGGAGGAATCCCGCACAACTGGTATTTGAGCGGGATTCCTCGCCGAAGACGGCTCGGAATGACACGGGTAAGGGAATGAAACCCGCCCTCTGGCAAACTGTCCTATGCGGCTCAAGCAGGCTGGCAGTGCAGCGTTTCGCGCACCATAGGCGGGCGGGAACCGGGGGCGTGTTCTTCCACCATCCAGGATTTGCCGTTAATGTGGCCGCGCCCTTCCCACATGATCAAGCCATAGGTCTGCGCATAGTAGTAGCGTTCAAACCAGTCGGCGGCGGGCTGCCCGTTCTGGTCGTTATAGGCTGCCAGCACCGCCACGTTTTGTACCGTCAGACCCGGCTGGCTGCTGTGTGGATCGGGATGGGATAGGGTGATGCTGTCCAATACCTGCTCCAGCTTGATCCAGGTGACGTGGGTGAATTTGTGAATGACGGCGCAGTTGTCTTTGCGCTGGAAGGTAACCAGGGGCGCGCGGCGGAACGGGGCATCCGGCGTCATCTGGCGCGGAATCCAGGGACTGCCCGCCTGCCCCGGCTCGCTCAGGTGGTAAAACTGCCCGCCGCCGGGGGAGGTATCTATGCCGCGATAGATAAAGTCGTCGTCCGCCCAAAGCTGTTCCCATTGATTGTTCTTGACGTGGTAGAAACGCCCCTGGGCGTCCGTCTGCGTTTGCAACTGCTCTTGACCTTCCTGGGTGTGTCCCTCAATGAAGAAAATGTGCTTCATTTCATACAGGCGACCATCCCCACGCAGGAAAGGCAGCATGTCTACGCCGTCGCCCGCCACGTTGATGGAGACAAAAAAGGTGCTGCCAAAGCGACGCCCCGCCGGGTCTTGCAGCCGCCAGGTGCTGGTGTACTTCCCCGGTTTGCCTGGCGCGGTGAGGGTAACGGACAGGCTGGCGACTTTGTCCGGCTTGGTGGCGGGCACGGCCACCACGTCGGGCCCGTTCATGGGCCGCCCGCTGGTGCGCGCCAGCACGTAGCCCGCGCCCCAGGCAGCGCTGCCCGTGTTGCGAATGCGCCAGATTTTCTCGAACGTTTCGCCAGGGCGCAGGGTGGAGCCGTTGCTGATGGTCTGGTGGGATTCCAGGCGGGCGTTGTTGACGGCGTCGCCAGGCGCCGGATCGGGCACGGTGATTTCCACGTACACGGTTTCACCAAACAGTTGCCCCTGGGGGTTGGCTGCCTGCCAGGTGCTGCGCAGCAAGCCCGGCGTCAGCGGCGCGGTCAGGGAGACGCTGACGTCGGCGTTTTGACCGGGCGGGGTGGCGGGCAGGGGGACGGTGTCGGGGCCGTCCATGGACAGGTCGCTGACGAAGCGAAGCTGGTAGCCGGCGCCCCAGGTGGTTGTGCCTGTGTTGCGGATGCGCCACGTTTTGTGGAAGGGCGCGCCTGCCAGGATGACTTCGCCATCGGGGATGGTGACATCCTTGACGTATTTGGCGTCGTCCAGTTCCGGGCGCAGGCTTTGTGGCACGCGGATTTCGGCAAACAGGGTTTCGCCAAACAGTTCGTTGGCGGCGCTGCGCGCCTGCCAGGTGCTGCGGAAGGAACCCGCCGCTGCGGGAGCGACCAACGGCACGGTCACGTCAGCCAGTTCGCCGGGTTGGGCGGCAGGCAGGGGCACGCTGCCGGGGCCCCCCAGCCGGTCGTCTGCCACGTGCGTCAGGACGTCGCCTGCGCCCCAGGCGTGGGAGCCGGTGTTTTTCACGCGCCACACCTTTTGAAACGACTGCCCCGGCTGCACCAGCGTGCCGTCCTGGATGGTGACGTCGTCAATGTACTGCAAATCGGGGCGGCGCAGGCGCGGGTCTATGAGCTGCGGCGTGACTTCGATTTCGGCGTACAACGTTTCGCCGAACAACTGCCCTTGCTCGTTGCGCAACTGCCAGGTGCTGCGGCGCACGCCGGGGGCGTCGGGAGCGGTCAGGGAAACGGAAAGGACGGTTTCGGCGGCGGGGGACACTTTGCCTGTCAGGGGCACGGCGGCGGGCCCATTCATGCTGTCGTCGCTGACAAAGGCCAGGTGGTAGCGGCTGTCCCAGGTGGTGTTGCCTGTGTTGCGCACGCGCCACCGTTTGATGAAGGCGGTGTTTGCCGGCATTGCCGTGCGATCCGGCACCGTCACATCCTCCAGGTAAATGGCATTGTCTTCCGCCCGCGCCGCCACCACCTGGATTTCCGTGTACAGCGTGAACGGACACAAATTCCCCTGCGGGCTGCGCAACTGCCAGGTGCTCACGTGCCGGCCCGCCTGGTTGGGGGCAATCAGGGGCAGCGAGACGCGCCCCAGTTCGCCCGCTGCCAGCGACGGCAGCGCCGCCTCATTGGGCCCGCCCATCTGGTCGTCTTGAGCAAAAGCCAGGCGATGGTTGTGGCCCCAATCAACTGTGCCCGTGTTGCGAATCACCCACGTTTTGCTGAACGCCTGCCCCGGCTGCAAAATCGTGCCGTCGGGCACGTTTTCATCTTCCACAAAGCTCAACTCTTCAAAGTCGGGGCGCTCGCCGCTGAGGCGGAAGAACGGGAACGGGTTGAGTACGTCGTCTACCACGTACCCCTTTAGCCCATGCCCTAGATGCTGCAAGGTCAGGTGCAGGTGGGGGCCCGTGGAGTTGCCTGTGCTGCCGGCAATTCCCAACACCGCCCCCGTCTTCACATAATCGCCCACCTGAGCGAAGGGAGGCTGCGACAAATGCCCATACCAGGTCACCCAGGTCGTTTCATCGTTCCAGTAATGCACCACGCGCACGTAATGACCGTAGCCCGTGGCGCTGAAGCCCACCTGATCCACCACGCCGCGCTGCGCCGCCAGCACGCGCGAGTTTTGGCCGCCGGGCAAGATCACGCGCAGGTCAATGCCTTCGTGCAGTCCATTGGCATACGTGCGCGGCGCGTTAAAATGGTCGGTTACCTGAAAAGGCAGTTCGACCGGATTTTCCAACCAAAATTGAGGGGCAACAACGAGAGCCATGGCGAACTCCTTTGAGAACAGTGGTGAGTGGCGAGTGGTCAGTGGAGCCACTCATCTAAAAATGGGACGCTGATTAACGCGGAAATGGGACGCTGATTGGCGCGGATAAAGGCCGTGTAAACATTAATCTGTATCATCCGCGAAATCTATGATTACAAAATGGCGCTGCCGCTTTTCCTTCATTGTAAGGGGGTTCGGGAGAAAGTCAATCAGTTTTGCGGCTATTTCCTGCCAGTCGCTGTGCTTCGTGGTAAAATTCAGGCGCGAGGCTGCTCTGCTGATGCGTTTGGAACGCGCCTGATTGAACGAGCGGCCAGGCTGCCTATACTGGCGCGCGCGCAAACACGTTCGCACCCGTCACCATCCACCCTGGTTTGAGACTTTTACCGTCTCTGGCCCACACTATGGCGAACTGACAAAGCTATGACGAATAACCAACGAATTTTGCTAGTTGATGATCACGAAGTGGTCCGCCTGGGACTGAAAAGTTTAATTGAACGCCATCCTGGCTTTACCGTGGTGGCGGAGGCTGCCGCCGCCGATGATGCGGTAGAAAAGGCTTTGCAGCACAAGCCTGATCTGGTGCTGATGGACATTCGCATTCTAGGCGGCAATGGCATTGAGGCGTGCCAGGCAATCACCGCTAACCTGCCCGACACAAAGGTCATTATGTTAACCTCCTATGCGGAGGATGAGATGCTGTTTGCGGCCATTCGCGCCGGCGCCAGCGGCTACGTGTTAAAACAGGTGGGCAGCAACGCCCTGATCCACGCCATTGAGTCGGTGGCCCGCGGCGAAGCGGCGCTGGACCCCTCTCTCACCCAGCGCGTTTTCACCGAAATCCGCCAGGCCATCCAGAACGAAGAAAAGGCCGCTTTCGCCGACCTGACGCCGCAGGAGATGCGCATGTTGGCCCTGATCGCCGAAGGGCACACCAATCGCGGCATAGCCGAGGCGTTGTTCCTGAGCGAAGGCACGGTGCGCAACTACGTCAGCAGCATCTTCTCCAAGCTAGGTGTATCGAACCGCGCCGAAGCGGCGGCTTATGCTGTGCAGCATCATTTGAACGATTATTTGTAGACTCTCACCCGCCCCTTCCTCCCCAGGAAGGGGCAGGCTGATTGCGTTATATGCCTGAACCCGTTTTGATTTCCGAATCGGCTCTGACTGCGCTGCACGAAGCGGCGTTGGCGATTGCCGGCAATTCCTCCCTTGCCGACGTGCTGTCCCAAATTGTGGCCTCGGCGCGCCAGCTTAGCGGCGCGCGCTATGCGGCGTTGGGCGTGCCGGGCGAGAACAACGAACTGGCGGCTTTTGTGCACAGCGGCATGTCTGCCGCCGAGGTGGCCCTTATGCCGCACCAGCCGCGCGGCAAGGGGCTGCTGGGGGCGCTGTTGCACGAACACCGCTCTATCCGCATCCCGCGCATCAGCGACGATCCCCGCTCCGTTGGCTTTCCGCCGGGCCATCCGCCTATGCAAAGCTTTTTAGGCGTCCCCGTGCAGGCAAACGACCAGATTTTGGGCAATCTGTATTTGACGGAAAAACAAGGCGCGGACACCTTCACGGCGGCGGATGAGGCGCTGATTGAACTGCTGGCGGCGCACGCCGCCATTGCCATTCAAAAGGCGCGCCTGTGGGAGAAAAATCAGGAGCGCAGCCAGCAACTGGAACTGCGTGACCGCCAGATGGCGGCTTTGCGCGAGGCGACGCTGGCTATCGCCAGCGAGCTATCCCTGGAAAAGGTGCTGCAAAGCATCGTCAATTCCATGCGGGAATTGGTGGGGGCAGAGTACGCCGCTATGGGCGTGCCCAACGCCGATGGCAACCTGGATGCGTTTGTGTACAGCGGCATGGCGGCGCAGGAAGCCGCCCTGATCCCCCATTTGCCGCACGGGCGTGGGCTTTTGGGCGCCATTATAAAGGAGCGCCGCCCTATTCGCATCCCGCGCATTGAGGATGACCCGCGCTCGGTCGGCTTTCCGTCCGGACATCCGCCCATGCGCAGCTTTTTGGGCGTACCCATTCTGGCAGGCGGCAAGATTTTGGGGAATCTCTACATGACGAACAAGCGCGACGCGGATGCTTTTTCGGCTATGGATCAGGAAATTGTGACCATGCTGGCGGCGCACGCCGCCGTGGCTATTCAAAACGCGCGTCTCTACGAGCAGGTGGGACGGCTGGCTATCGTGGAGGAGCGGTCGCGCATTGGCATGGATTTGCACGACGGCGTGATCCAGTCTATTTATGCGGTGGGGTTGACGCTGGAGTCGGCGCGGCTGTCGCTGCTGGATGACCCGCAGGATGCCATGGTTTTGATTGATGGGGCGATTGAGGGGTTAAACGACGCCATTCGGGATATTCGCAATTTCATTCTGGATTTGCGACCGCGTCGTTTTGAGGGGGACCTGGGACAGGGATTGGGGCGGCTGGCGCGGGAGTTCCAGGCGAATACGATGGTGCCGGTGGCGTTGGAAGTGCCGGCAAAAGCCGTCGCCAACCTGCCCCCCGCTGTAGCCCGCGCCATGTTTCTGACCACCCAGGAAGCCCTGGCTAACGTGGCCCGCCACGCCCGCGCCCGCCACGTCACCATTGTTGTCGCCTGGGAAGTTAAGAAAGTGACCCTGACCATCAGCGATGACGGGCGCGGTTTTAACGTCAAAAGCCGTGTCCACGCCACCGGGCACGGGCTTTCCAACATGCGCGCCCGCGCC
>JAGVTM010000151.1 GCA_019136785.1 Chloroflexota bacterium
ACCCTGGGTTCTTATAATCTGGAAATCATCATAGGGCAGGACACCAGCAAACGCGAATTCAAGGTACAGGAGTATCGCAAACCAGATTATGACGTTACCGTAACCACACCGCAAACCCGCTACGTCAGCGGCGACGTTGTGCCCGTGACCATCAGCGTCCAAACCTTCTTCGGCGAACCCATTTCCAGCGGCACGGTCTCTATTTTGAATTACTACGCCTCCCCATACAGCTATTGGGACCAGAACTATGGTTCGGTCAGTTGGCGACTGCCGTATGATGGGCCAACAGATACAACCACTAACCTGGACGCCAACGGTCTGGCTGCCTATGAACTGGATACCAGCCGGTTGGGCGATTACGGCGAACATGTGGATTGGCGTAGTTCTCTCAGGCGCACCACCTGGGCCATAGAAGGTACAGCCAACGATGGCAGCAACCAGACCGCCAGCGGTCAAGCCATTATCGAAGTCTACAGCGCCGCCATTAACCCCCAACTGGACACAAACGGCTTTACGCATCCCCTGGATCAGCCGCTGACCGTTAACGTGACCGTGCAGGATATATGGGATCAGCCGCTGCCAGACCACGCGGTCGCCGTCAGCCTGCGCCGCTGGAATATCAGCAGCTATGACTATTCAACGGTGCTGCAAACGAGGGAACTCACCACTGGCGCCGATGGCGCAGCCAGCGCGACCATTGATCTGACCAACGCTGGCTATTACCAGGTGCGAGTTGTCAGCGCCGATGCGGCCGGGCGCAGCGTGGAAGTGACCGATTGGATCTTTGTCTACAGCGACGAAATCAGTGTCTGGTGGGGCCAAGACCATGACTTGCAGTTGCGGGTGGAGCAAGAAAGTTACGCCCCAGGCGAAAATGCGGCGCTCCTGATCGAATCCAGCTTTGCCGGCCCGGCTTTGCTGACATTTGAACGAGGCACACTGCGACGGCAGGAACTAATCACGCTCACGCCGCCGGTGACGCGACTGGAAACGCCCATTCTCCCCACTGACGTGCCCAATATTCACGTCACCGTGAACGCCTGGCAGCCCTGGGACAACAGCGTGCACGAGAATATGTGGCAAAGCGAAGGCGAAAGCCGCTTGCTGACGTCGTCGGTTAATGTGCAAGTGCCGGCAACCAGCCAAATCCTCAACGTCGCCATTACGCCCGACCAGACCACCTACACCCCCCGCCAGCAGGCGACCTTCACCGTGCGTGTCACCAACTACCGCGGCGAACCCATCTCTGCCGAGCTTTCACTGGCGGTGGTTGATGAGGCTATCTTTGCCCTCAGCAGCGACCTCTCCGGGCGCATCTATGATGGCTTCTACTTTGAACGGCGTAACCTGGTGCAAACCTACCACAGCCTGGCCCCCTCCCGCAGCCTGTGGGGCGGCTTTGGCGGCGGCGGCGGCGGCGGCGACCTGCCCGGCTCCCCGCGCCGTGACTTTCCCGACACGGCTGCCTGGTTCCCCACCCTGCGCACCGACGCCAACGGCGAAGCAGCCGTCACTATCACGCTGCCCGACAGCCTCACCAGTTGGCGGCTGACCGTCAAAGCCGCCACGGCCGATACCCAGGTGGGCGAGAGCATTGCCAACATCACGGTCACGCAACCTGTGATTGTGCGCCCCATCTTGCCGCGCGCCCTCACCGCGGGCGACAGCGCCCAAATTTCCACTGTGGTGCACAATCTGACCGATCAGCCGCAAACGCTCTCCCTCTTCATCCACGCTGGCGCAGCCGCGTCTGGCGGCGTTGAACGTCCTTCGCCGCTCTCCATTGTGGGCGAAGTCACCCAAACCATAACGCTATCGCCCCATGAATTACAGTTGGTTGGCTGGCCCGCGCAGGCTGAGAAAGCGGGCGAGGCAGCCATCACCGTCTGGGCGCGCTATGCCGATGGCGCCGAAGCAGATGCGATAGAGCTACCGCTAACTATCAACCCGCTATCCGTTCCTGACGTAACTACGCAAATTGGCGACTTCACAGGCGCGTGGGAAACGGAAGTGATAATGCCGGCAGCCGCCCTCCCCGAAATCAGCCACGTTACCATTGAGTTGAGCCGCTCCATTGCCGGTTCAATCCTCTCCGGGTTGGACTATCTGACCGGATTCCCCTATGGCTGTGTGGAGCAAACCATGAGCAAGGCGCTGCCCAATGCCGTGGTCGCCCGCGCCTTCGCCCAACTGGGGCGCAGCGACTTGCTGGCAGGCAGCGACCTGGAAAGCAAGATAGACGCCAGCGTGCAGCGGTTGTATGGCTTCCAACATGACGACGGCGGCTGGGGCTGGTGGTACAACGACGACAGCGACGATTACCAAACCGCCTGGGTGCTCTTGGGTCTGAACGTCATCGCCGATGCTGGCTATGCGATTGACCCTGGCGTCTTGCAGCGCGGCGCAGACTGGTTGGTTCCCCGCCTGCCCCAAATGGATCCACGCACGCGCGCCTTTGCTCTCTACAGCCTGGCTGGCAGCGATCACGCCCCCGCCAGCGATGCCCGCGCTCTGTTGCCGCAGGACAGCGAACTGGATGCTTTTAGCCGCGCCGCCCTGGCGCTGGCGCTGCACCAACTGGGGTTGTCCAATGAAGCGCGGCAGGTTGTGGACGCTTTGCTGGCGCAGGCCACCCGCCTGGAAAACGGGCAAATCTATTGGGACGAAGGCCGTCTGGATGGTTACTATCATCAGAAAACGATGGCTTCTAGCGCGCGCAGCACCGCCCTGGCTTTGAGCGCGCTGGTCCAGATTACGCCTGGCTCCAGCGCCGAAGCAGGCGTGGTGCGGTGGTTAATGGCGCAGCGGCAGTTGGATGGTTGGGGCACGACCAACGAGACTTCCTTTGCCATCCTGGGTCTGACCGATCACCTGCTGGGGCTGCCAGATGCCGGCAGCGAAAGCGTCGTCTTCACGGTTGAACTCAACGGGCGCGTTTACATAAGCGGGGCATTGGCGCAGACGAATCCGGTAACAACCCTGGCCCTGCCTGCCAGCGAAATGTTGCCAGGTGCAAACCGCCTGCGTCTGACCTACGGCGGCAGCACACCCCTCTATTACACCGTCAGCAGTCGCGCCTACCTGGCGCAGGCGGAAATCGCCGCCGCTGGCGACGTGCTAATCGAGCGCACCTACCGCGACCCGCAGACCAACCAGGTGTTAGACAGCGTCGCTGCCGGACAGTTGGTGCGAGTAGATGTGCGCGTCACCATGCCCGACCGCAGTTTGTATGTGATTGTGGAAGACAATCTACCTGGTGGTCTGGAAGCGTTAAATGAAGGGCTGGAAAACAGCAGCTACCAGGCAGAAGCAGTCCTGGGAGGAGAATCCAGCCGGTATGCCTGGCGGCAGCGCGGTTATAACCACAAAGAAGTGCGCGGCGACCGCGTGACGTTCTTCATCACGGAAAGCCCAAAGGGGACGCACACCTTCTCCTATTTTGCGCGAGCGACTCATGCCGGCAGCTTTGTGGCCATGCCCGCCTATGTTGAAGCGATGTATAACCCCGCTATCTGGGGACGCTCTGCCAGCGCGCAGCTAGAAATCTTACCGTAAATGGGCCTCCCATTGTAGAGACGTTGCAGTGCAACGTCTCTACTCAAGCGGCCATCTCCCAAAACCCCACCAGCTTTGCCAGCTTCACGCGCACCAGAAGCTCGCCGGGCACGCCGTTGCGGACGCCGTAAGCTTCGGCGTTTTCCGCGCCCATGTACCTGCCGCCAATGCGCGCCGCCCAATAGCGCAGGTCAGCCGCCTGCGCCTCAATCGTGGCCACACCTTCCACCTGCACAAAGCTAAAAGGCGGCGTTTCGTCGTCCATGCACAGGCAAACGCGCGGATCGCGCCGCATATTGGCGGCTTTCACCGATTCGTGCCAGGTCATAAATACCAGTTCGTCGCCATCCACATCATACCAGATAGGGGCCACGTGCGGCCGGCCATCGGCGCGTACCGTTGCCAGTTTGCCCGTATGCGGCGGATCGGCGCGGCGCAGGTATTCCAGACACTCAGCGCGGCTCATTTTCTGCATAATGTCAATCCTCTGCGCCAGTCTGAGCCATTTTCTGGCGCAAACTCAAGGGGCGCATATCTGTCCAGACTTCTTCGATATACGTCAGGCACTCGGCTTTTTTGCCTTGCTTGCCGGCATCTCGCCAGCCCAACGGATTTTCTTTATCCGCGGGCCAGATAGAATATTGCTCTTCATGGTTGATCACGACTTTGTACACCATAAGGTCTTCATCATCCCAATTCATTTTGCACCCTCCTGCAAAATAGTGGTCAGTGAAAAGTGATCAGTGGTCAGAAACTTCGTGGAGACTCGTGTGTTTCGTGGACAATTCTCATCTCTGCGAAATCTGCGAAATCCTGATTCTTTTCGTTGGCGCTGCTTCAAGCCCGGAACCAAACAGAGCATACTTGAGGATAATCCCCCTGTCAATCTTCCAGCCAGAACAGCAATTTGCTGATTGATTTGTCGCCGCCATCGCTGCCCACGATGGGGTGTTACGAAGTCAAGAGTGTGGTAAGCTATGGTAAACAGGCAACAGACAACAGGCAACAAGTAACAGACAACAAGTAACAGGCAACAGGGAACAGGTAACGGGAAAGGGGAAAGGGGAAACAAACAGCGGAACTTCACTGTCCACTCACCCCTCATCACTCCTCACTACTTCCACAGGAACCCTATGACAAAACACACCCATGGTCGCATTGAAT